>JAEHCY010000332.1 GCA_016880695.1 Chromatiaceae bacterium
AGGCGGCGTCCGCCAGGCCCCGCGCCAGGCGGGCGGCGGTGAGGTTGATCTCCCGGCTCAGGTCCTCCATGCCGTAGTCCGCCATGGAGATGCGGTTGGCGTTGAAGCTGTTGGTCTCCAGGATGTCGGCGCCGGCCTCCAGGTAGGCCTGGTGGATGTTGCGGATGATCTCGGGCCTGGTCAGGACCAGCAGGTCGTTGTTGCCCTTGAGGTCCCGCGGCCAGTCGGCGAAGCGCTCGCCGCGGTAGTCCGCCTCGGTGAGCCCGTGGCGCTGAATCAGGGTGCCCATGGCACCGTCCAGGATCAGGATACGCTCGGCGAGCAACTCGTTGATCTCGGGCGATCGATCTTGCGGAGGCTGTGCGGTCATACGGGGCATGGGGCGGTGGGGTTAAACCCCTCATTCTAGCCGCCCCTCGGGGAGGGGGCGAGGTCGGTCGCGACGGGCGCGCGTTGCGCCGAGACAACAAGGAGCCGAAGATATGGGTCCGTTCTCTATTGCCGCGCCCCCGGTGGGCTCGGGGGGAGGCGACGGGAAACAGCGGGATTGCGCAGCGGGCGGAGGTGGGCGTGGTGGTGGATCGGTTCATGGGCCGCGAGGGTGCCGAGGTGAGGGGCATCCGGTTTGCTCTGGCGCTGTCCCTGAGGCGGGGTGATCCTCGATGCGTATCCATCTGCTGAGCGTCGGCACCCGCATGACGGGCTGGGTTGAGGCTGGCTTTGCGGAGTATGCCCGGCGCCTGCCCCCCGAGTGCCGCCTGCGCCTGGTTGAGATCCCCCCGGTGGCGCGGGGCAAGGGCGAGGATAGCGCACGGGTGGTGCGCAAGGAGGGCGAACGGCTCCTCGCCGGCATCCCACCCCAGGCCCGCACTCTGGCCCTTGAGGTGGGTGGGCGGTTGCTCTCCACCGAGGAGGTTGCCCGCGAGCTGCGCGGTTGGCTACAAGGGGGTCGCGACGTGGCGCTGCTCGTCGGCGGCCCCGACGGGCTGGACCCGGCGTGCCTCGAGCGGGCGGAGTCGCGTTGGTCGCTCTCGCCGCTCACCTTTCCCCATCCCTTGGTTCGGGTGATCGTCGCCGAGCAGCTTTACCGGGCTTGGAGCTTGCTGCACAACCACCCCTATCACCGGGCCTGAGTACACCCCGAGCCAAGCAACCGTCATGATCCCCCCCGCCCAACCCTTGCTCTACCTCGCCTCCGCATCGCCCCGGCGGCGCGTGCTCTTGACCCAGATCGGTGTCCCCTTCGAGGCCGTTGTCGTCGAGGTCGACGAAACGCGCCACGGCGGTGAGGTTGCCGAGGACTACGTGATCCGCCTCGCCCGGGCGAAGTCCCGCGCCGCCAGGACCCTCATGCGTGGCTCGCCGCTGCCGGTGCTGGCGGCCGATACCGTGGTGGTGGTGGGCGAGCGGGTGCTGGGCAAGCCGCGGGACCGCAGCGAGGCCCTCGCCATGCTGGAGCGGTTATCGGACCGCTCCCATGAGGTGCTCACCGCGGTGGCGCTGATCGGTCGAGGGGAGCGGATGGCGCTGAGTCGCAGTTGGGTCAGCTTCGGTCCCATCGACGCGACGCGCGCCCAGGCCTATTGGTGCACCGATGAGCCCGCCGACAAGGCGGGTGCCTATGGCATCCAAGGCCTGGGCGCCTTGTTCGTCCGCCGCCTGGAGGGGAGCTACTCCGGGGTGATGGGGCTTCCGCTCTACGAGACTGCCGAGCTGCTCGCCGGTGAAGGCATCGACCCTTTGCTCTTCCCCGCTTGCCGGTAGGCCCGAGATGACCGAAGAGATCCTGATCAACGTCACACCCCCCGAGACCCGCGTCGCGGTGGTGGAGAATGGTGTGGTGCAGGAGATCATCATCGAGCGGGCGGCGCGGCGCGGCCTGGTGGGCAATATCTACAAGGGGCGGGTGTGCCGGGTGCTACCCGGGATGCAGGCGGCATTCGTCGATATCGGCCTGGAACGGGCGGCCTTCCTGCATGCCTCGGACATTGTTCTGCCGGAGCACAGCATACGCTCCGACGACATCACCGAACTCCTGCGGGAGGGCCAGGAGCTACTGGTCCAAGTGGTGAAGGACCCCTTGGGCACCAAGGGTGCCCGTCTCACCACCAACATCTCCATCCCCTCGCGTTACCTGGTCTTTATGCCCGCGCTGAGGAACATCGGCGTATCCCAGAAGATTGAGCAGGAGGCCGAGCGGCAGCGGCTGCGGGAGATCCTGGGCCGCTTCGCCCGCCAGAGCGGAGCGGGGGGCGGATACATCGCACGAACGGCCGCCGAGGGGGTGGAGCCGGCGGCGCTGGAGGAGGATATGGCTTTTCTGGCGCGGTTGTGGGAGTCGCTGCGCACCCGCTGCGAGGTCGCCGCCGGGATGGTCCTGCTCCACGAGGACCTGCCGCTTGCCCTGCGGGCACTGCGCGATCTGGTGGCTCCGGAGGTGGAGCGGGTCCGCCTCGACTCGCGCTCGACCTTCGATCGGGCCCGGGAGTTCGCCACTAAGTACATTCCCGAAATCGCCGCGAGGCTTGAGTACTACGCCGGAGAGCGCCCCCTGTTCGACCTCTACAACGTGGAGGAGGAGATCCAGAAGGCGCTGGAGCGTAAGGTGCAGCTCAAATCGGGTGGTCACCTGGTGATCGACCAGACCGAGGCGATGACCACGATCGATGTCAACACCGGTGCCTTCGTCGGACACCGCAATCTCGAAGAGACCATCTTCAAGACCAACCTGGAGGCGGCCCAGGCCATCTGCCGACAACTGCGGCTGCGCAATCTCGGCGGCATCATCATTATCGACTTCATCGACATGACCGAGGACGATCACAAGCGGCAGGTCATGCGGGCCCTGGAGAAGTTCTTGGCAAAGGACCACGCCAAGGCGCACATCAGCGAGGTGTCGTCCCTCGGCTTGGTGCAGATGACACGTAAGCGCACCCGCGAGTCCCTGGAGCACGTGCTGTGCGAGCCCTGTCCCTGTTGCGGTGGCCGCGGCTCGCTCAAGACGGTGGAGACCACCTGTTACGAGATCTTTCGCGAGCTGCTGCGCGAGGCGCGGCAATACGATGTGAAAACCCTGCTGGTGCTCGCCTCGCCGGAGGTGGTCGATCGGTTATTGGACGAGGAGTCCATCCACCTCGGTGAGTTCGAGGAGTTCATCGGCAAGCCCATCCGCCTGCAGGCGGAGGGCCTCTACACCCAGGAACAGTTCGACGTGGTACTCATCTGAACGGGGCCCTGAGCTCGTCGCCGATCATGGAAAGCGAGGTGCGTTCGGGGTGGGGCAAGGTCGGGGCTGCGTTGGCCGTGCTCGTCATCCTCACCGGTCTGACCGTTGCGACCCTGCGTTGGGTGCTGCCGTCGCTGGTGGTTGCCCACCGTGCCGATGTGGTGCGGATGATCGCCGAGCGCAGCGGCCTGGACGTGCAGATGGACTCCCTGGGCCTGTCCTTCGCCGGCTGGCGACCGCGGCTGCTCCTCGAAGGGGTGCATCTGCGGGATCGCGTCTCCGGTGCTCCGATCCTCGACCTGCGCCGTTTCAGCCTCGATCTCGATTTGCTCGCGAGTCTTCAGGCGGGGACCCTGCGCATCGGCGGTTCCAGCCTCGAGGGGGCGAGTCTGGAGGTGCGCCTGCGCCCCGACGGCGCGCTTGGCGTAGCGGGGCTGGAGGGCCTCGATGGCGGCGGCGGGGGCCGCGCGCTTGGGTTCTTCCTCGCGGAGGGGAGCCTGCGGCTGCGCGACAGCCAGGTGGTTTGGGTGAACGAGCGCTTGGGTGGCCCGCCGCTCCGCCTGGTCGAGGTGGCCATCGACCTGGACAACCGCGAGGATCGGCACTGGTTTTCCGCGCAGGGGCGCTTCGCCTCGGGGCAGGCGGGCAGCATCGAGGTGCGCGGGGATCTTTCCGGCGGGCAGGAGGACCGCGTTTCGGGCATCGCAGGTCGGGTCTATGCCCGTCTGAGCGGGCGCGATTTGGGCCGTCGGTTGGCGCCGCAGACGGGGACAGAGGTTGCGCTTCGCGCCAGCGGAACCCTGGAGTCCTGGGCCGACATCGAGGCTGGCCGTGTGCGCGGCCTGGTGGGGCGTTTCGATCTGCAAGAGCTGGCATTGACTGCCCCCAGCGGCGAGCAGTTCGGGGCCGAGCGCCTGGGGGGTGTCCTGGGCTGGCACGCCAGGGACGATGGCTGGGACCTGGATCTGAGGGAATTCTCCCTTCAGCGCGGGGGGCGGGTGTGGTCAGCCGCCGCTAGCCTCTGGGTCGGTCACAGGGATGAGGGTGACGAGCGCTTGGCCTTGGGGGTGGATCATCTCGATCTGGCTGACGCGGCGGCCCTGGTGCGGGTGATGTTCCCCGCGAGGCCCGAGCTGGGGGCGATCCTGTCCGAGGCGCAGCCCGCCGGGATGGCCAAGGACCTGCGAGGGGTCGCATACCGTTCGCAGGAGGGGGAATGGATCTGGTCGGGACGGGTCGAGCTTGTCGGGGCCTCCGTTGTGCCCCAGGGGCGCTGGCCGGGGATCCAGGGGCTCCAGGCGGAGATCACGGCCGATTCTGCCGGTGGCGTCGCGCGGATCTCCTCCGAGGGGCTCGGGATCCGGTTGCCGAACTTGTTCCGGGACTCGCTCAGCGCCTCGCGCCTGACCGGCGATCTTGGCTGGCGAATGACCCCGGGGGTTCCCCGGCTGGAGCTGTGGAGCCCCGATCTTGTGGTTGAGAACCCGGACCTTGAAACCCGGAGTGGCCTCGCGATCCAGCTTCCGCTCGACGGCGGGGCCCCGGTCCTCGATATCGAGACCGAGTTCCGCAATGGCGATGCCTCCCGCGCCGGGCGCTATCTGCCGCTGGGGATCATGCCACCCAGGGTGGCGCAATGGCTCGATGCCGCCATCGTCAGCGGCCGGGTTCCCCAGGGGCGATTTCGTTTGCATGGCACCCCTGAAGACTTCCCCTATCGGGATGGCCAAGGCGAATTCGACGTGAGCTTCGAGGTCGAGGAGCTGATTCTCGACTACCAACCCCACTGGCCGCGTATC
>JAEHCY010000333.1 GCA_016880695.1 Chromatiaceae bacterium
AAGACCGTACCGGCGGTAATAATAGTCCGGGACATCGTCTCGTTGACAGACTGGTTCATGATCACAATAACCGTGTCCTTGCGCATTTTACGAAAATTCTCGCGGACGCGGTCAAACACCACAATCGTGTCATTCAGAGAATAACCAATAACCGTTAATATGGATGCAAGCACATTGAGATCGAAGTCGAGCTGAAACACGGAAAACACGCCTAGGGTAACGATGGCATCATGCAGGGTGGCAGCAACCGCGCCCACGGAGAAGCGCCATTCAAAACGCAGCGCCACATAGATCAAGATACCGATCAAGGAATAAAGAACGGCAAGCCCTCCATCCTCCGCCAATTCTGCGCCCACCTGAGGCCCGACGAACTCGACCCGACGTAGCTCCGGCCGCCCCGCTGGCGTTTCGCTGAGCGCTTCAAACAGGCGATTGCTAAGGCTCGCGTCACTCGACTGGCCATCCAGCGGGAGCCGCAGCAGCACATCACGGGAGCTTCCAAAATGCTGCGCAGATACGTTCTCAAACCCCACCTTCGCCAGCGCCGAGCGAACGGTAGCAATTTCAACGGGCTCCGCAAATCCCACCTCAACCAGGGTACCGCCCGTAAAATCCAATCCAAGCTTAAGCCCTTGGACCGCCAACGAGACGAAAGTGATGCCAATAAGCACCGCCGAGACGATCAGTGCCTTCCAACGTTGGCTCATGTAATCGATGTGCGAAAATCTAAAAACACGCATGGACTGCATCCCCTCAGACCGGCAGCGTCTGCAGACGCCTGCCTCCGTACAAAAGATTGATGATCGCCCGACTGGCGGTTATGGCTGTGAACAAGGAGCTGAGAAGACCAACCGTTAGCGTCACCGCGAAGCCTCTGATAGGTCCGGTGCCGAAGCTGAAGAGCACCACCGCGGCAATCAGCGTGGTCACGTTGGCATCGATGATGCTCGATAGCGCCTTTTCGTAGCCCGCATTGATACTCGCTTGTGGGGTATTGCCGTTGCGCAGCTCCTCACGGATGCGTTCAAAAATGAGCACGTTCGCGTCCACGGCCATGCCAACGGTCAGAACCATTCCAGCAATACCGGGAAGGGTCAGAGTGGCCTGGAATATGGCGAGAATCGCGACGAGCAGCAGGAGATTGACTAAGAGCACCAGGTCGGCTATTAGACCAAATACTTTATAGTAGAAGGCCATGAACAAGACGACCGCTACGAACCCAATGATGACCGATCGCACACCCTGCTCAATGTTGTCCTGACCCAGGCCGGGGCCAATGGTGCGCTCCTCGACGATCTCGATGGGCGCGGCCAGCGCCCCGGCACGAAGCAAGAGCGCCAGGTTCCGTGCCTCGTCCGAGCTGTCCAACCCGGTGGTCTGGAACCGTCGCCCGAAGGGCTCAAGGATGTTGGCGATACTGATGACCTCTTCGGAGCGGATCTTGCGCTTGACCGGTTGGCCCTCGACCATCTTGGTCTCGGTACGGTTCTCGATGAACACAACCGCCATGGGCTTGCCCACATTCTCGGTGGTCACGTTGCGCATGCGCCGACCACCCTGCTCGTCGAGGCTGATGAATACCGCCGGTTGCCCGCTACGCTGGTCGAAACCGGCGGAGGCATCCGTGATCTGGTCACCGGTGACGATCACCCGGTTGCGCAAGAGCGACGGGCGGCCCTTCCGGTCCCGATAGAGCTTGCTGCCCGCCGCTACCCGCCCTTCGACCGCATCCTGAACCGAGTGCTCGGTATCCACCAGTCGATATTCCAGCGTAGCGGTTGCCCCCAGGATCTCCTTGAGACGACTGGGGTCCTGGGCCCCGGGAAGTTGAACCACGATGCGGCGCTCCCCCTGCTGCTGGATGATGGGCTCGGCCACACCGAGCGCGTTGACCCGATTGCGCAGGGTGGTGATGTTCTGCTCGAGGGCGAACTTCTTCACCGCAAACGCATCCGCCGGGGTCAGTTGGGCGTAGATGAAGAAGGCATCGCCTTCGGCGCCGGTGCTGATGACCAGGCCGCGCAGCTCCCGGCGGATAACCGTCTCCGCCTGAGACCGGCTGGCCTCGTCGCTGAACCGCACCGACACCCGATTGGCGTCATGCCCAACGGTGACATAGCGGACCTTCTCGTCCCGCAGCAGGGTCCGGATGTCGTTGGTGTAGCGCTCCATGGAGTTGCTCACCGCCGCGTCCATGTCCACATCGATGGTCACATGGATCCCGCCGCGCAGATCGAGCCCCAGGTACATGGGCTCGGCACCGATGGCGCGCAGCCACCGGGGCACGTTGGGGGCAAGGGTCAGGGCGTTGTTGTAGCGGTCGCTGAGGGCCCCCTCGACCACATCGCGGCCGCGTAACTGATCACTGGAAGTAGCGAAACGCAGCAGCAGCTTTCCGCCCTCCATCTCCGTGCCCTTGAGCGGGACACCGGCATTCGCCAAGGCCGCCTCGACCTCCGCCGCTGCGTTCGTCGGCAAAGTCGTGCCCTGGGTAGGCGTGAGCTGGATGGCGGGATCTTGATCGAAAAAGCTCGGCAGCGCGTAGAGAAGGCCCGCCAGGGTTACCACCAGGACGAGCAGGTTCTTCCACAGAGGATAGCGATTCATGATGGTCTCGCGCGAACTAAAGCAGCCGACTCCCTAGAGAGGCTCGGTCGGGGCAGCGCCCCCCCCGCCTCACATGTCCTTGATCGACCCCTTCGGCAGGACCGCATCGACGGCTTGACGGCGGATCTTAATCTCCACCCCCTCCGCCACCTCGATCTTGGCGAAATTGTCTCCCAGATCGGTCACCTTGCCGACCACGCCACCCACGGTGGCTACCTCATCCCCCTTGGCGAGACCCTCCACCAGCTTCTTGTGCTCTTTCTGCCGCTTCATCTGCGGACGAATCATGAAGAAGTAGAGGATGACCACCAGGCCGATGGGAAATAGGAGTCCCAAGATAGGGTCGCCCTGGGAAGCCGCGGCGGGTGCCTCGGCCAGCGCATCGGTAATGAAAAAGCCCATAAGATTCACCTAATGTCGAAAAAATGAGCCGGGGTTCGACCCCCACCAGTCCAGCCGCGCATTATGACACAGCCGGCGCCGAGTTACAGGCCGGTTTGACAGGGCGAACGCGCATTAATCACCGTCCGAACACCACCTTGGCGCGGTAGTCGTCGTTCCAGGCGGCTCTGCGGCGTTTCTGGGACATGCGCAGCTTTGATGGCTCTTGTTCAAGCGGGTTGAGGGACAGGTGGCGGATGGCCGTCATAATGGCTGGGGCGTTGCCTTTGCGGATGCCGATGGCGTCCTCCCGGAAGATCACGTCGAGGCGCCAGTGCAGGCG
>JAEHCY010000334.1 GCA_016880695.1 Chromatiaceae bacterium
AGGACATTGCCCCTAGGGTTCACCCCAGCACATCCCGGACCGCCTCGGAGGAATAGCTGACCGGCTCCAGTCCCTGGCGCCGGTGCAGATAGGGATGCACCATCTCCCCCTGTATCGGCCCCGAACGCACGATGGCCACCTCGATGACCAGGTCATAGAAGCCGTTCGGTTTGAGTCGGGGCAGCATCGCCATCTGCGCCCGCGACTCGATCTGGAACACCCCAGAGTCTCGGCCCGCTGGATCATGCGATAGACCGCCGGGTCCTCTGCGGGGATGTCCCCCAGCCTCAGCCCCACCCCGTGGAAGGAGTGGATCAGCTCCAGGGCCCGGCGAATGGCGCTCAGTATCCCCAGCGCCAGGCAGTCCACCTTCAGCAGGCCCAGGGTTTCGAGGTCGTCCTTGTCCCACTCGATGACCGTGCGCGGCGCTGGTGCTCGAAGTCCACGTCGATGTCCGGCGGCTCACCCCGCTCCCGCGAGATGAAGCGCTCGAACAGCATCTCCATGCGGGCGGGGTCCACCTCGGTGATGCCCAGGCAATAGCAGACCGCCGAGTTGGCCGCCGAGCCCCGCCCCTGACAGAGGATGCCGCGACCTTTGGCAAAGCGGACGATATCCTGCACGGTGAGAAAGTAGGGCTCGTAGCCGAGCTCGGCGATCAGGGCCAGCTCATGCTCGAGCAGGCGACTCACCCCGGCCGGCACCCCGCCGGGCCAGCGCCGGCGTGCCCCCGCCTCGGTCAGATGGCGCAGGTGCTCGGCGGGGGTGCAGCCCGCCGGCACCAGCTCGTCGGGATACTCTCGTAACGGAGCTCATCGTGGGAGAAGCGGCAGCGGGCGGCAATCTCTAGAGTCTCCGCGAGCAGGTCCGCGGGGTAGAAGCGGGTCAAGCTCGCGGGCGAGCACAGATGGCACTCCCGATTCTGCGCCGTGGCCTCACCCAAACGGGAGACGGGGACACCCTGGCGAATCGCCTCCAGGGTATCGAGCAGGGCGCCCCGTTCCGGCACATGCATCCGCACCCCCCACCGGAACCACACCGACCGCCAGGGTTCGCCAATCCTCGTTCACCGCCACCAACAGGGGCTTGAACACCCGTTCCGGATCCACCCCGAGGGCCTGCGCCGCTTCCAGACCATAGGACTCGCACGCCGGGTCGTGGGAGTATTCGCGCACCTCGAAGCGGACGCCGGCACGCCGGGCGATCAGAATAGCCGGGGTCATGGCGGCACGATCTCAAAGGGGAGCGGTGCGCGCATTATCGCCCATTGCCGCGGTGCCATTCGCGCCGGACCAACCCTGTCGGAGCGTCCTACAATACCCGCCATCACCCCCCATTGAGGTCCACCAAGATGCAACCCGAGTTCTGGTACGAACGCTGGCAGCGGGGCGAGATCGGCTGGCACCTCAAAGAGGTGAATGTCCATCTGGAGCAGCACTGGCACCGGCTTGGCACCCCCGCCGGGGCCCAGGTGCTGGTGCCGCTATGCGGGAAGACCCGCGATCTACTCTGGCTCGGCGCCCAGGGCTATCGCGTGCTGGGGGTGGAGCTAAGCCCCCTCGCGGTGGATGCCTTCTTCGCGGAGAACGGCCTCTCGCCCCAGGTGAACGCGGAGGGCCCCTTTCGGCGCTACCAGGTGGACGAGATCGCGGTCCTGTGCGGCGACTTTTTCCACCTAAGCGCCGCCGGGGTAGGGGGGGTGAGCGCCGTCTACGACCGCGCGTCCCTTATCGCCCTGCCACCGGCGCTGCGCGGACGCTACGCCGAGCACCTCACCGCGCTCGCCCCGGCCGGAACCGAGGGGCTCCTGATCACCCTGGAATACCCCCAGGCGGAGATGGACGGCCCGCCCTTCTCCGTCACCGAGCCCGAGGTGACCGCGCTCTTCAGCCGGGCCTTTGCGCTCAGCCGGCTCGATGACCTGGACGTGCTGGCCGAGAACCCCCGCTTCCGGGAGCGGGGCCTGAGC
>JAEHCY010000335.1 GCA_016880695.1 Chromatiaceae bacterium
CCTCGCTCTGCAGCTCGGTCAACTGGCGTTTCTGCCGCTGCAGATTGCTCTGGGTGACACTGGTGGCCGCATCCACCGCCGCAAGCTTGCCGTCACGGGTGAGCAGGATGTCGTCCTCGGAGCGGAATGCCTCAAGCAGGAGGCGGTCCTCGGCCTGCTGCTTCTCGATCAGTCGCTGCTGCTCGCTACGCAGCCGTTCGGTTTCCTGCTCGCGCAGATGCTCCTCGCGGGATTTGGGCGGCGGCACGACCCGCTTCTCGATGCCGTCGGGGCGCAGCTCCTGGTGTCCCTGAGCCGCCTCCGAGGGCGGCAGTTTGTCTGAGTAGTACACCTTGCCGTCCTGATCCACCCAGCGATACAGGGCGCCCGCTGTGGTGGTTGACACCTGGGTGAGCAAGAGTGATGCGAGCAGTATCCCGCGGACCGGCAATTCGAGAATAGCGGTTATCGCCATTGGCGCACGAGCTCCGTGGGGCAGCCGCGGCTTGGGGGAGCCCATCGAGTGCCCCCGGCGAGGTGAGCGATCAGACCCCATAGACGTGGCGGTAGCGCTCGATGGCCGGCAGGTGCTCCGCCAGCACGGGGTTGCCCTGCAGGAACTCGATCAGGTGCTCGAGCCGGACGATGCTCACCACCGGCATCCCGTATCCCTGCTCCACCTCCTCGATCGCCGAGCGATGGTCCTGCCCGCGTTCCTGCCGATCGAGTGCAATCACCACCCCGGCTGGTATTGCCCCCTGACCCTGGATGAGGGCCACGGACTCGCGTACCGAGGTCCCGGCGGAGATGACGTCGTCGATGATCAGGACCCTCCCACCCAAGGGATGGCCGACGATGCTCCCGCCTTCGCCATGGTCCTTGGCCTCCTTGCGATTGAAGGCGTAGGGCACATCGATCCCGTGCTCCTGGGCAAGCGCGATGGCGGCGGCCGCCGCAAGCGGTATGCCCTTGTAGGCGGGTCCGTAGATGAGATCGAAGCCGATTCCCGAGGCCAGGATCGCCCGCGCATAGAAACCCCCGAGCCGGGCTAGGCCCCCGCCGGTGTTGAAGCCGCCCGCGTTGAAGAAATACGGGCTCTTGCGTCCGGATTTCAAGGTAAAATCCCCAAACCTCAGGACGCCCTTGTCGAGGGCAAACTGAACGAATTCTCGCTGATACGCTTGCATTCCCGTCGCTTCCGGAAGGTTTGCCCACCCGCGGGGCGGTGGCAAAGATAGCACAGCGGCGGGCGGGATTCCGCTGTGGTCGTTGTTCCCAACCCCTCGCGTGGTTTGCCAACGCGAGGTTTCTGCTGGCAGGGAGCTCGGCATAGGGTTTCAGGGTATGAACTCGCCGATGGGCTCTAGCTGGTCAGCCATCCTTCGCGTCTCCTTCAGCCAACGGATGGCGGTCGCCCTTTTGATGGGCTTCTCCTCGGGCCTGCCGCTGCTCTTGGCCACGGGTTCGGTGCTGCAGGCCTGGCTGAAGGAGGCGGGTGTCGATCTGGGTACCATCGGGCTGTTTGCCCTGGTGGGGCTTCCCTACACGCTGAAGTTTCTGTGGGCGCCCCTGCTCGATCGATTCGCGCCGATTACAGGGATGGGGCGCCGTAGGGGCTGGCTGCTCCCAATCCAGTTGACGCTGATCGCGGCGATAGCGGGATTGGGGCTGACCGATCCGGCGCTGAGCCTGAGTGGGGTCACGCTGGCGGCCTTTCTGGTGGCGTTTTTCTCCGCCTCCCAGGATATCGTGATCGACGCCTACCGGCGCGAGTCCCTGGCCGACGACGAGCAGGGGTTGGGTGCCTCGTTCTATGTGAACGGCTATCGGGTGGGCATGCTGCTCGCCTCCGGTGGCGGACTGATCCTGGCCGATTTCATCCCGTTCCAGGCGGTGTATTGGGTGATGGCCTTGGCGATGCTGCCGGGACTCATCACCACCCTGGTCTGCGTAGAGCCCCCGGTCACCACGGGAATGCCCCGCACCCTGCGCGAGGCGGTGGTGGAGCCTTTCGTCGAGTACTTCTCGCGTCAGGACGCGGTGTTGATCCTCTTGTTTGTGCTGCTCTATAAGGTTGGCGAGATGATGGCCAGCCAGATGACCACGCCCTTCTACCTGGAGCTCGGGTTCGGCAAGGCCGAGATCGGTACCGTCGTCAAGCTGTTCGGGTTCTGGGCGACGGTGCTCGGGGGGGTGCTCGGTGGGGTGCTGATCCTGCGGCTCGGGCTCTATCGCGGGCTGTGGCTGTTCGGGGTGCTGCAGGCGATCGGGCTCATCGGCTTCGTCATCCTGGCCCAGCTCGGTCACAGCCTGCCTGGGCTGGCGCTTGCGGTGACCAGTGAGAACCTGTTCAGCGGCATGGCCACCACCGCCTACGTGGCCTTCATGGCGACCTTGACCAATAAGCGCTTCACCGCCACCCAGTATGCCCTGCTAAGTAGCCTGATGGGCATCCCGCGGGTGGTGGTCACCACCCCAACCGGGTATCTGGCGGAGTGGCTCGGCTGGGAGGGGTTTTTCCTGTTCTGCATGGCGGCCACGGTACCGGGGCTGTGGTTGCTGACCCGATTCCGCACCTGGATGGAAGTGGAAGAGGCCAGAGCGCGCAATTGAGGCCGAGATGGTCTTCCAATCCGGGGACATCGGAAGGGTTACCAGGGTCTCTGAGCCGATCGGGACGCGGCCTTCGGCGAGGCACGGCGGGCTCGGGATCCGCCCAGGGACCGCTCCTTGGGCGCGAGCGGGGCATCTCGGGTGAGCGATCTCGCGCCGCTGGCGGTGGCCTTTCTGGTGGGGCTGCTCGGGGGTCTGCACTGCGTGGGCATGTGTGGCGGCATCGTCGGCGCCCTGAGTCTCGGTAGCCGACCCCGGGGAGGGGATCGGGCGCTGGCCCTGCTACCCTTGCAATTCGCCTACAACCTGGGGCGGATCCTGTCTTACGGACTGGCGGGTGCCCTCATGGGTGGTCTAGGGGCGGTGATCACCCAGGCGATGCCACTGCAGGTGGCGCAGCGCGTCCTCTACGGGGTTTCCGCCCTGATCATGATCCTTCTCGGTCTCTACCTGGGCGGATGGTGGCGGGGGCTTGCCCAGGTGGAGCGGCTGGGGGGTGGACTGTGGCGGCGGCTCGAGCCCATCGGCCGGCGTTTCCTTCCGGTAAGCCGTGCCCCACAGGCCTTCGGGTTGGGATTGGTGTGGGGCTGGCTTCCCTGCGGGCTGGTCTACAGCGTCCTGACCTGGGCCGCATCCACCGGATCGGCACTGCAGGGGGCGCTCCTGCTCCTGGCGTTCGGCCTCGGCACCCTGCCGAACCTGTTGGCCGTGGGACTGGCCGCGGGTGCGCTCGCGCACTGGTCCCGCAACCCCTGGGTGCGCCGCTTTGCCGGCGCACTCGTGCTGGGGTTCGGGATCTATGGGCTGGTGCAGCTCTTCTGGCGGTGAGCGGGCTCCGTGGCCTACTCGGTAAAGAACTGCTGGCTCATCTTGGCCTTGTAGGATTTCGACTGACCGGCGGGGGTTACCGAGATGTCGAATTCCAGGGTGTCTTGGTTCTTCACCAGGAAGTCGGCGATGTAGTAGTAGGAGTCCCCGTCCTTGATCTCGCGCATGGGGATCTCCCAGCTCTGGCCGAGCAGGTTCTTGGCCTTCGTTGCCACCTGCGCCGGGGTGGATTTCCCGGTGGTCCCCGGTGCTTCCTTGACTACGCTGACGTTGAGCAGTGCCCGATTCTTGCTTCGCTGCAGGCCGTAGGTGAGGGCAATCTTCGGATCGAGCGTGTCGGTGGTGATGGCATTGTGATGAATGGTGTAGCCGTCGGCGGCGGTGCTCGTCTGGGCAATGGCGGGGGCGGCAATGGCCAGGGTCAGGGCCGCGGCCAGCAGATGACAGGGCGTGCGGTGGTTCATGGTGCTTTCTCCTCTTTATTCTCGTGGGTCGCAATTGGCGAACGGTGCCTCCGGTCGCTGATCGGGGCTCCATGAAGCCCGCGTTTATAATCACTC
>JAEHCY010000336.1 GCA_016880695.1 Chromatiaceae bacterium
TGATTGCCGATGTTATAGAGCCGATAAGGAGCCAGGCTGGTGGCCGAATCGGGCTCGGCCCCTGACCAGGACGGATTGGGCTTGGGGAGACGGTCGAGGACCGCGATGACGCCACCGACGATGTCGTCGACATAGGTGAAATCGCGCCGGTGGTGGCCATAGTTGAAGACATCGATGGGCTCGCCGGCCAGGATGGCGCGGGTAAACTTGAACAGCGCCATGTCGGGTCGGCCCCAGGGTCCGTACACCGTGAAGAACCGCAACCCCGTGGTGGGCAGCCGATAGAGGTGGCTATAGGTGTGGGCCATCAGCTCGTTGGCCTTTTTGGTGGCCGCATACAGGCTCAGGGGATGGTCCACGTTGTGATGGACCGAGAACGGCATGTTGGTGTTCGCCCCATACACCGAGCTACTGGAGGCGTACACCAGATGCTCCACCCCCTGATGCCGGCAGCCCTCCAGGATGTTGGCGAAGCCCACCAGATTGGTATCGACATAGGCCAGCGGATTGTCGATGGAGTAACGCACCCCCGCCTGGGCGGCCAGATTTACCACCCGCTGCGGGCGATACTCGGCGAACACCCTGGCCACCGCGGTGCGGTCCTCGATGTTGACCCGCAGGTCCGCAAACCCCGGGTAACGCCTTGTGCGCTCGAGCCGCGCCTCCTTCAGGCGGACATCATAGTAGTCGCTGAGGCAATCGAGACCCACCACCTCGTCGCCCCGCTCGAGCAGGCGCAGCGCGAGCGCTGAACCGATGAACCCGGCGCTACCGGTAACCAACACGCGCATCGACAACCTCCGCGTTCCCACAGTAGTAAAGAGCAGCCGGAAGCTGCCCTAGAGGCGCCCGTCCACCTGATCGGCGGGCAAGAGGTATTTGATGTCGTACACCACGGCCCTGGGCGTGCCCAACGCGCGGATGCCCGCAGAGCCGAGTCGGGCGAAGTCCCGGTGGCCCACGGCCAGGATGATGGCATCGTAGGCCCCCCGCTCCGGCACCGGGACCAGAGCGATACCGTATTCCCGCTCCGCCTCGGCGGGGTCCGCCCAGGGGTCGTGCACGTCGACCTCAATGCCAAAGGACTGGAGCTCCCGCACCATGTCCACCACCCGGGTATTGCGCAGGTCGGGGCAGTTCTCCTTGAAGGTGAGGCCCAGGATCAGCGCCCGGCTGCGGGCGCAGAGGAGATCGCGCCGCAGCATGAGCTTGATCACCTCCTTCACCACATAGAAGCCCATGCTGTCGTTGAGACGCCGGCCGGCGAGGATGATCTCCGGGTGATAACCGATGGCCTGGGCCTTGTGGGTCAGATAGTAGGGGTCCACGCCGATGCAATGGCCACCGACCAGTCCCGGACGGAAGGGCAGGAAGTTCCACTTGCTCCCCGCGGCCTCCAGAACCTCCTGGGTATCGATCCCCAGGCGGTTGAAGATGAGCGCCAGCTCGTTGATCAGCGCGATGTTGACATCCCGCTGGGTGTTCTCGATCACCTTGGCCGCCTCGGCCACCCGAATGCTGCTCGCCTTGTGGGTACCGGCGGTGATGATGCTCCGATAAAGGCTGTCGACAAACTCCGCCGCCTCCGGGGTCGAGCCCGAGGTCACCTTCTTGATGCTCACCAGCCGGTGCTCCCGGTCGCCGGGATTGATGCGCTCGGGGCTATAGCCGACAAAGAAATCTCGGTTGAACCGCAGCCCCGATGCCCCCTCCATCAGCGGTACGCAGACCTCCTCGGTGGCCCCCGGGTAGACGGTGGACTCGAAGATGGCGATGTCGCCCGGAGTCAGGCGCCGGCCGACGGTTCGGCTAGCGGATTCCAGGGGCCCGAGATCGGGCTGCTTGTGGAGGTTGATCGGGGTAGGCACGGTGATGACGAAGACGTTGCACCCGGCGAGCGCACCTTCCTGATCGGTGTAATTCAGCCGGGACGCGCCGCCGAGCTCCTCCGCGGTCACCTCCAGCGAGCGGTCGGTCCCCGCGCGCAGCTCCTCGATGCGGCGACGGTCGATGTCGAA
>JAEHCY010000337.1 GCA_016880695.1 Chromatiaceae bacterium
CCCACGCTGGTGGTGGTGAGCCTGGCCTCACGCTGGCACTGCTCGCCGCGCTCGCGCACCCGGCAGGTGATCTCGAGCGGCGTGCCCGCGTTCAGCCAACTGGGTGTCTTGCGGTAACGGCCGATCTGGTCGAAACGGCAGCCGCTGGGGATGCCGTAGGGCGGGCAGTTGGAGGGCGATTTCAGGGTCACCTTGCGGGCGTCAATCACGAACCCCGGAAAACGGTCGACCACCTGGGTGAGGTCGCGATCGGGCGCGTCCTTCACCACGAAGTCGGAAAAGAGATACCCGCCGCTCACCTTGTCTCCGGCCTGGATGCGGCGGTTGGCGATGAGGGCGAAATCCCCGTCCTTGCGCGCCACCGCCGCCGAAATGTAGTCCACCCGGTCGTGGTCGGGAAAACACTTGCCCATGGCCGGGGCGTGGTAGTAGTGGCGGATGCTCTTGAGGGCGCTCAAGGACTCGTTGGGGAAGATCTCGGCGAGGTCTTGGTCGGATCCGAACAGTATCCGCTCCACATCGCCGTGGCTCTGGTCGTAGAGGCTCTGAATCTTCTGGTAGTAGTCCCGGTCCGCGAGGTCGCGGCGCAGGAAGCACGCCGTCAACCCGGAGATCTGGGTCAGATATTCGTCCCAGATGTTGTACTGCGAGACCTTTGACGAGACCCCCTGGAAGTCTCCCTGGGCGCTGCAGCCCAGGGAGGCGGAGCAGGTCTCTCGCCCGCGGTTGCGAATGGAGAGCGCGATGATGTCCCGCTCGCAGGCGCCGTAGGCGTTGCAGCCGCGATCGAGGTGACCCTCGTAGATGGCCGTGCGCATGACGTAGTCGAGGTGCTTGGCCTCGAGGAGTGTTTCTTGCGGCCAGCGCCCCCTGTTCTCCGCGACGAAGCGGTTCCAGGCCCGATCCAGGGCCGCGCGCCGGCCCATCAGGGCGCGGTTGGCGTCGGCGCACTGGGCGGAGTTGTGAAAGGCCCGCACCACCTCGTCGCGTGGACCGCTGGCCGCGGCTTGGGCCTTGCCGCCGCCCGAGCCCGCGGGGTCGAAGAAAGGTGCCTTGTTCAGCGGGTACAGATTGCGGGGATCGATGACGTGCCGGACACCCGCCCCGCAGTGGTGGTTGGCCAATGTCAGGGATTCGCGCTCCGCCACCGCCCGCTTGAATCGCTCGGTGGAATCGGGGGTGGCTGTGCGTGCGTCCACCACCACCTCAAAGCCCACGTAGGGGGTGCCGCTACTGTCGGTGAGCGGCACACCGTCGCGGATCACCAGGCAGGGAATGACCGAGGTGCCCTGGGCGAGGGTCCCCGCCGGCGATGCTGGCCCCCTGGCCTGGAATTCATCGACGCGGTAGAAGGGCAGCTCCGGGTCGCCGTTGAAGCGATAGAGGGTCATGACCGGGGTTGCCGGGATGGCGGCCCAGATCAGTGTGGGCGCCCAAAGGGCGAGGGCGAGAGCAGGCCTTTTCATGACTAGCCTCCGAGGAGAGTCTGAGTGAGGAGAGGACCCCGGGCGCGAACCGATCGGCCGACACGCGGGGGGTGGGCCGCCGCGATAACCGAAGCGCCGGGGCAGGGCGGCGTGCTGGCGGCAATGATAGGGAAAGCACGGCGGCTGCGCACATCCGCCGCGGGGTGCGGGGCCACCCCTGGCAGAGCGCGGGGGCCTGGGCAATCGACACCACCGCCGGGCGACCAGTAACATGGGGCCCGGCCGATTCGCGCCAGGGGCCTTGCTCCGCCAACCACCAACAGGAATAACAGGAAAACCGAGATGAAGATCGAAACCCAAGCCATTCACGCCGGGTTTGCCCCGGACCCCACCACCAAGGCGGTGGCCACGCCCATCTATCAGACCACCTCCTACGCC
Source organism: Chromatiaceae bacterium (assembly GCA_016880695.1). GTDB lineage: Bacteria > Pseudomonadota > Gammaproteobacteria > Chromatiales > Chromatiaceae > JAEHCY01. The sequence continues at coordinate 1,866 of JAEHCY010000337.1, forward strand.
TTCGATAACACCCAGCACGGTGCCGACCTGTTCGATCTCAAGGTCGCGGGCAACATCTATACGCGGATCATGAATCCGACCAGCGATGTGCTCGAGCGGCGGGTGGCGGCGATGGAGGGCGGGGTGGGGGCACTGGCCCTGGCCTCGGGGATGGCCGCGGTCACCTACGCGATCTTCACCATCGCCGAGTCGGGGGACAATATCGTCGCCACCACTACCCTCTATGGGGGCACCTACAACCTTTTCGCCCATACGTTGCCCCAGCTCGGCATCCAGGTGCGCCTGGCCCCGCCCCATGACATCGAGGCCATGGCGGCGCAGATCGACGATCGCACCAAGGCGGTGTTCTGCGAGTCCATTGGCAATCCGGCCGGTAACGTGGTCGATCTCGAGGCTATCGCCAAGATGGCCCATGCCCGCGGCGTTCCCGTCATCGTCGACAATACGGTGCCCACCCCCTACCTGTGCCGGCCCTTCGAGTGGGGCTGCGACATCGTGGTGCATGCGCTGACCAAGTACATGGGTGGTCACGGTACCACCATCGGCGGCATCCTGGTGGATTCGGGCAAGTTCCCCTGGGCCGAGCACAAGCAGCGCTTCCGCCGCCTCAACGAGCCCGACGTCTCCTACCACGGCGTGGTCTATACCGAGGCGCTGGGGCCGGCGGCCTACATCGGCCGGGCGCGGGTGGTGCCGCTGCGCAACATGGGTGCGGCGATCTCGCCGTTTAACAGCTTCCTGTGCCTGCAGGGGATCGAGACGCTGCACGTGCGCATGGACCGGCATTGCGAAAACGCGATGGCGGCGGCCAACTACCTGCGGGGCCATCCCCAGGTGGAGTGGGTGCGCTACGCGGGTCTCGACGATCACCCGGACAAGCCGCTGGTGGACAAGTACATGGGTGGGCGGGCCTCGAGCATCCTCTCCTTCGGCATCAAGGGCGGTCGCGAGGCCGGCGCCCGCTTCATCGACGCTCTGCAGCTTGCGGTTCGCCTGGTCAACATCGGCGATGCCAAGACCCTTGCCTGCCACCCGGCCACTACCACCCACCGCCAGCTCTCCCCGGCGGAGATGGAGACGGCGGGCGTCTCCGCGGACATGGTGCGCCTGTCGATCGGCATCGAGCACATCGACGACATCATCGCCGACCTCGATCAGGCGCTGGTGGCGGCCCGATAGGCCAGCGGCGCGAGGGGTGTGACCCCCTGGGACGGGTCGGCCCGCCCAGGGGGCCTGCGCCTACCCGGGGCGCGATTCCTCGATATCATCGGTGTGGTGGCTCTGAACCGCGGCAACTTTGCCGACGCCGGACCGGCGGTGGCCCTGCACAACGGGGCGGGGCTGCTCGGTGGTTATTGGCTCTCGCGCCTTCTGGGCTGGGACGAGCGCATCAGCCGGACACTGGCCATCGAGGTGGGGATGCAGAACTCGGGGCTCGGGGTGGCCCTGGCGATGAAGTATTTTTCCGCCGCCGCGGCGCTGCCGGGCGCGTTATTCTCCATCTGGCACAATCTTTCGGGTTCCCTGCTCGCGGCCTGGTGGTCGCGCCGCTAGCGGGCGGGGCCAATCCCGGTTCCCTGGACAGGCGAGGAGGGCGATGATGCCGCTTCAAGACCCGTCGCTACTGAAACACCGCTGCTATCTCGATGGCCGGTGGGTGGCAGCCGACAACAGCGCGACGCTCGAGGTGCGAGATCCGGCCAGCGGCCGGGTGGTCGGCCACGTTCCCGCGCTCGGGCGGGCGGAGACCCATCGCGCCATCGCCGCCGCGCAGGCCGCTTGGCGTCCCTGGCGGGAGCGTACCGCCGCGGATCGGGCCCAGCTCCTGCGCCGCTGGTATGAGCTGATGCTGGCGAACCTGGAGGATCTCGCCCGGATCCTGACCGCCGAGCAGGGCAAGCCGCTGGCGGAGGCCAGGGGCGAGGTCCAGTACGCCGCCTCCTTCATCGAATGGTTCGCGGAGGAGGGCCGGCGCATCTACGGCGACACCATTCCCACCCACCAGGCCGGCAAGCGTATCCTGGTGCTGAAGCAGCCAGTGGGTGTGTGCGCCGCCATCACCCCCTGGAACTTCCCCGCCGCCATGATCACCCGCAAGGCGGGTGCTGCCCTGGCCGCCGGCTGCACCCTGGTGGTGAAGCCGGCGGCGGAGACCCCCCTCACCGCCCTGGCCCTGGCGGAGCTGGCCGACCGCGCGGGTCTCCCGCCGGGGGTGCTCAACCTGGTCACCGGGCCGGAAGCGGTCATCGGCGCCGAGCTCACCGAGAACCCGAGCGTGCGCAAGCTGAGCTTCACCGGCTCCACCGAGGTGGGCCGCCTGCTCATGCGCCAGTGTGCCGATACGCTCAAGCGGCTGTCTCTGGAGCTTGGCGGCAACGCCCCCTTCATCGTCTTCGACGACGCCGACCTCGATTGCGCCGTGGAGGGTGCGCTGCAGTCAAAGTACCGCAACAGCGGCCAGACCTGTGTCTGCGCCAACCGCATCCTGGTACAGGACGGCATCTACGATGTCTTCGCCGCGCGTCTCGCGGAGCGGGTCGGCCGGCTCCGGGTGGGGGTCGGCACCGAGGCTGGGGTGGAGCAGGGGCCCCTGATCAGCCTGGCCGCGATGGAAAAGGTCGAGGCCCAG
>JAEHCY010000338.1 GCA_016880695.1 Chromatiaceae bacterium
GCGACTGGCTTGATCTTTCGGTCCGAGACGACGGCCGGGTCCTGCGGCAGAGCGATCTGCCTGGGGTTGCCCCGGAACAGGATCTGGTGGTTCGTGCCGCCCGTCTTCTGCAGCGACATACCGCGTGTCGCAGAGGGGCCGATATCTCGGTGCACAAGCGCCTTCCCCTGGGCGGGGGGCTTGGCGGTGGCAGCTCGGATGCCGCGACCACTCTGGTGGCACTCAATCACCTCTGGGGCACTGGCCTGTCGGAGGATGAGCTCGCGGAGCTGGGGCTCGGGCTCGGCGCCGACGTCCCGGTGTTCATCCGGGGTAGGGCGGCCTGGGCGGAAGGGGTTGGCGAGCGGCTGCGGTTCGTCGATCTGCCGGAGCCCTGGTATCTGGTGCTGGTACCCCCCTGCCAGGTGAGCACCGCCGCCGTCTTCAATGATCCTGAATTGACACGAAATTCCCCGCGGACGACAATAGCCGACTTTCTTGCGGGAGCAAGCGGAAACGCTTGCGAGCCTGTGGTGCGGTGCCGGCACCCGGAGGTTTCTGAGGCCCTCGAGTGGCTGCAGCAATATCAGCCGGCGCGGTTGACGGGCACGGGGGCCTGCGTGTTCGCGGCGTTCGAGACCGAGACCGCGGCGGACGCCCTCTCGCGCCAGGTTCCGGCTCGGATCTCGGCCTTCGTTGCCCGCGGGCTGAACCGTTCGCCGCTTCGCGGGCGGATCGCGGTCGAAAACCCTTATTGGGGCGTCGCCAAGCGGGAAGGCACTGGGTTTTGATCCCAGCATTCCCAGGTTCGAATCCTGGCGCCCCAGTCATCCATCGGGTCGTTGTCAGCACTAGAGGAAAGCGGTCGTGTCTGCCAGCAACATGATGGTGTTCTCCGGGAACGCCAACCCGGAACTGTCGGCGGAGATCGCGGGCTACCTCAATCTGGCGTTGGGCAAGGCCGTCGTTGGCCACTTCAGCGACGGCGAGGTGCAGGCCGAGATCCAGGAGAACGTCCGCGGCCGGGACGTGTTCGTGGTCCAGGCCACCTCGGCGCCGACCAATGACCACCTCATGGAGTTGCTGGTGATGATCGATGCCCTGCGCTGGGCATCGGCCCAGCGGATCACGGCGGTCATCCCCTACTTCGGCTATGCGCGCCAGGATCGGCGGCCGCGCTCGGCGCGAGTGCCCATCACCGCGCGGCTGGTGGCCAAGATGGTGGGCATCGCCGGGGCGCATCGGGTGCTCACCGTGGATCTGCATGCCGACCAGATCCAAGGCTTCTTCGACATCCCGGTGGACAACGTCTATGCCTCCCCGATTCTGCTCGGGGATGTGTGGCGGCAGAAATATCCCCGGCTGATCGTGGTGTCCCCCGACGTCGGCGGGGTGGTGCGGGCCCGCGCCCTGGCCAAGCGTCTCGACGGCGCGGAGCTGGCGATCATCGACAAGCGCCGGCCGCGGCCCAACGAGGCCAAGGTGATGAACATCATCGGTGACGTCGAGGGGCGCAGTTGCGTCCTGATCGACGACCTGGTGGACACCGCCGGGACCCTGTGTCAGGCGGCGGCGGCGCTGAAGGCGCACGGTGCCGCCCTGGTGGTGGCCTACTGCACCCATGCGGTGCTCTCGGGGAGCGCGGTGGAGCGGATCGAGCGCTCGGTCCTCGACGAGCTGGTGGTGACCAACACCATCCGCCTGCGCGAGGATGCGTTCGCCTGCGGCAAGATTCGGCAGTTGAGCATTGGCGAGCTGCTCGCGGAGACCCTGCGCCGGGTGGCGGCGGAGGAATCGGTGAGCTCGCTGTTCATGGACTGAGCGGTTGCGAATGAAGTGGCGCCCCCGCCCCTTTCAGGGGTGAGGGGGGAAGTCAGTATCCGATATCCCTTGGCCTGGGCCGTTCCCGGAGGGAGAGGGGCTTCTTCGCAACCTCGAAACACGAACTAGGCAGTTGGAAGGGGCTCGGCTTCGGCCGATGCCATCGGTTTACGCCTGATCCCTGGTCGCGGGGAATCGGGCCTTGATGAGGTAAGACAGAGGAGACCGTTATGAGCATGAGCTTTGATCTGATTGGGGAGTCCCGCAGCGATAAGGGGAAAGGTGCGAGCCGCCGCCTGCGTCGCGCGGGTAGGGTCCCGGCGATCGTCTACGGCGGCAAGAAGGCGCCGGTGATGGTCACCCTTCCGCACACGCAGTTGAGCCTGCAGATGGAGAACCCGGCGTTCTACTCCCACATTCTCAACCTGAGGGTGGGCGCCGATTCCGAGCAGGTGGTGCTGAAGGATGTACAGCGTCACCCCTCGAAACCCTATATCCAGCACATCGATCTCCTGCGCATCCGCGCGGACGAGAAGATCCGCATGACCGTGGCGGTCGTCTTCCTCAACGAGGAGACCGCCAAGGGTGTGAAGATGGGCGGTGCGGTGTTGGGACATATCACCGAGGTGGAAATCGACTGCCTGCCTGGGGATCTGCCCGAGTTCATCGGCGTCGACCTGGCCAACCTCAATATTGGCGAGACCGTGCATCTCTCGGAGATCGCCTTGCCCGCCGGGGTGGAATTGGCCCACCTCCCGGACCCCGATTTGCCGGTGGTCAGCATCGAGGAGATCCGTGGGGGCGAGGGAGAGGCCGAAGGCGGCAAGGAAGACTAGTCGAGCCTATCGACTGAGATCCGCAGGCCGGGCGGCCCTCGGGCCGCCGCCGGCCAGGCACCCTGGCCCTCGATCGTGGCGGACGTTCCCCTCAGGCTGGTGGTGGGGCTGGGTAACCCCGGGCCCGAGTACGCGACCACCCGACACAATGTGGGCTTCTGGTTCGCCGACCGAATCGCGGCCGATCGGGGCGCGGTATTCCGCCATGAGGGCAAGTTCCTCGGCATGGCCTGTCGGGTCCTGATCGGGGGGGCGGAGCTGCGCCTGTTCAAGCCCCTGACCTTCATGAACCGAAGCGGGCAGGCGGTCTCGAGCGTCAGCCGCTACTTCCAGGTGCCGCCCGAGGCGATGCTCGTGGTGCACGACGAGCTGGATTTGCCCCCCGGGGAGGTCCGCTTGAAGTGGGGGGGCGGGCACGCCGGTCACAACGGCCTCAGAGACATCATCGCCGCCCTTGGCAGCACCGAATTCTGGCGCTTGCGGGTCGGCATCGGCCATCCCGGGGAACGCAACCGCGTGGTAGACTACGTGCTCAGCCGTGCCTCCCGGGCAGACGAAGAGGGCATCCTCGGCGCCCTTGAGGCGGCTGAGGGTTGTTTGCCAGAGGTGGTAAGGGGCGAGTATCAGCAGGCGATGCACCGGCTACACAGCGCGCGCTGAGGCTCTTGTTGTATACGGGCGGCTGCCGGTGTCACCCGCCTTTTTCAATTGAGATTTGGGGAGGAAAGCCTGATGAAATCCAAACTTCTGCTGGCGGGTGCCAGCGCCGCCCTGTTGGCGCCCAGCGCCTGGGCCACCAACGGTTATCTGGCCCTTGGCTACGGAGCGGTCTCGGTTGGCCAGGGTGGCACCTGCGTGGCCATCAGCGACAGCGCCATGTGCGCGGCCAGCAATCCTGCGACCCTCTCGGGTGCGGGCAATCGCTGGGAGGTCGGTCTTGACCTGTTCATGCCCGATCGCGGCTTCAAGGCCAACAACGACGCCCAGACCCCCCCGTACCCTTCCATTACGCCCGGCAAGTACGAGAGCGAGAACAATATCTTCTTCATCCCGAACTTCGCCTATAGCCGCAAGCTCGACGAAACCACCACGGTGGGTGTCATCGTCGGCGGTCAGGGCGGGATGAACGTGGAGTATGACAGCGCGGTATTCCGTAATTTCAACAACCCCGGGGGCGTGGCCAGCTCCCCCACATCCATGGACCTCGCGCAACTGTTCGTCGGCCTTGATTATGCCAAGCGCATCGATGACCAGCACACCCTGGCGGTGATGCCGGTGTTTGCCGTCCAGTACCTGGAAGCCAAGGGACTGCAGCCCTTCCAGCCCTGGTCCAACCACCCCGACAAGGTCACCAACAACGGCAAGGACTGGTCGGTCGGCGGTGGCGTGCGCCTCGGCTGGCTCTGGGACGTCAATAAGGAGCTCAAGATCGGCGCCTCCTATCAGACCAAGCTGTGGATGACGCGATTTGAAGACTACGAGGGGCTGCTGGCGGAGGATGGCGACTTCGATGTGCCACCGATGCTCGAGCTGGGCTTCTCCTACCGGTTCCATCCCCAGTGGCGCTTCGCGTTCAACTATCAGTGGATCGGGTATAGCCAGGTGGACTCGGTACACAACGCGGCCGACCTCGTCTTCCCGCTGCCGCCGCAACCGGTTCTCGGCACCGACAACGGCCTGGGATTCGGGTGGGACAACGTGAACGTGTTCAAGTTCGGGCTCATCTGGGACTACCAGCCGGACCTGACCTTCCGCGCCGGCTACAGCTATGCCACCGACACCTTTGACGACACTCAGGCCCTGTTCAATATCCTGGCGCCGGCGGTGGTCAAGTCGCACTTCACCCTGGGCGTGGGCAAGAAGGTGTCGCCGGAGAGTGAGGTGAACCTGGCGCTGATGTACGCACCCGAGAATAAGGTGCACGGTACCAACCCCAACACCGGGCCCCAGACCGGCTATCTGTACATGGATCAGTGGCAGGTTGGGCTCTCCTGGACCGCTAAGTTCTAAGCCCCACCGGCACCGTCCCGGCGTCGGCCGGGACGGTGCGCCGCGCGGTGCGAATGCACGCTCGCCGCAATCGATCTTGATCTACCTCAACCGCCTCTCGTGCCGTTTCCCGGATGATGGGTGGTGCCTGCGTGGAGTAGGCTTGGGAGGCTGAGATGTACATCGTTGAAGATCCCCTGCTCGCCCTGATCACCCGCTTTGTCGGGGGTTACGCTGACGTGGAAGGCTCCCAAGATGAGCTCATGGAACGTCAGGTCGCCGCCATCCGGGCCCACGTGGAGGGGTTTCCCGCAGAGGAGCGGTCGCTGCGCGCGCGCGAGTGGATTGAAAGCCATGCCAAACAGTATCGGCAGGCGTGGCAAAAGGCTGTGCTCTCCGAGCAGCTCCGCGAAGCACGTTGCCCCGATTGTCCGCTCACCCACGGGGACGGCAGCCGTCCTTGCCCCATCCACGATCGCTGGCTGGCGCTGCTCAACGACTATGTGGCCGATCGGATCTCCTCCGCCCAGTACGTGGAAGACACCCTGGCGCTGCTCGATGCCC
>JAEHCY010000040.1 GCA_016880695.1 Chromatiaceae bacterium
GACCGCGACCTCAGCATCACCACAGCGCGGCACACACAGAGCTTTCTCCCCGCACCGGGTTTCGTGGCCACGCTGGCCTCCCCCGAGCCGCTGGCGCCGATCGAGTCCTGGCTGACCCTGCAGCCACCGCCCCCCAATCCTCAGCCTGCCCGGCCGCCTGCAAGTCCCTCGGATTAGACCGCGCCGATAAGCCATCCCTCCGGCATGACCTGCTGGGCTCCATTGGCCATAGAGAGGGCCGGGTATCGCCCGGCTGATCAGCCGGGCGCGGATTGATACACTCAGCGGGTCGGCGCTGCGAGCCCGTCCGCCGCACACTGAAGGAGAACGCGCAATGCGCATCCGCCTCGTCACTCCGGCACCGCCGCGCTCGCGGGCGGGCAACCGGGCCACCGCCGCACGCTGGGCTGCCATCCTGCGGGACCTCGGTCACCGGGTCGATGTCTCGGTCGACTATAACGGCGAGCCGGCGGACCTGATGGTGGCTCTGCATGCCTGGCGCAGCGCCGAGGCGATCGCGGGATTCGCCCGGCAGTTTCCCGATCAACCCCTGGTGGTGGCGCTGACAGGCACCGATGCATATCGCTTCATTCACAGCCATCCAGAGCCCACCCTGCGCTCGATCGCCCTTGCGCACCGGCTGATCGGGCTGCACGACCTGATCGCCGATACCCTGCCCGCGGAGCACCGCGCCAAGGTGCGGATCATCTATCAGTCGGCGCGCCCGGTGGGACCGCGCGCACCGCTGAAGCGGGCCTTCCGGATCTGCGTCGCCGGCCACTTGCGCGAGGAAAAGGACCCGCTGCGTCCCGCTCATGCCGTGCGCAACCTACCCGCCGGCAGCCGCATTCGCGTTGATCACTACGGTGGCGCCCACACCTCCGAATGGGCCGCGGCGGCCCAAGCGGAGATGACGCATAACCCGCGTTACCGCTGGCACGGCGAGGTCCCCCATCACCGGCTGCGGCAAGTCTATGTTCGGTCACACCTGTTGGCGCTGCCGTCGCGGATGGAGGGCGGCGCGAACGTGATCTCGGAGGCTCTGGTGGCGGGTTTGCCCGTCGTCGCCTCGCGCATTGCCGGCTCCGTGGGACTGCTCGGCCCGGACTACCCCGGTTATTACCCTGTCGGGAACACCGAGGCACTGCGCGCACTGCTCCTGTGCGCCGAGTCCGACGCTACCTTCTACACCAGCCTAGAGGCCGCCTGTGCGGCGCGGCGCCCGCTGTTCGCTCCGGAGCGGGAACGCGCCGCCTGGATCTCTCTTCTCGGCGAGCTCGGCACGGATCGATGACGGGCGAGAGCCGAAGGGCAATAAAATCCAACCCCACTGCGACGGGGGTCAGGGGGAGAAGTGTATCGGCCCGCAGCTTTCGACCCGTGGGACGCCCCCAGGCAGCAGATGACAGCCACGGCATTTGTTTCGGCGAAGCACAACGAAGTCACCAGCGGCATGGTCTCAATGATGCAACCGGCGAGATAGGCGGCCTGGAAGTGGGTGGGGGTAAGCCTGTGGTCTACCCAGCCCCTGCGAGTTTGGAAGAGGACAGGAGCAGAGCTCGACTCCGGCCTCAGCGCAAGCCCTGTCACGCCGATTGATGCCTTCAGACCGATCAGAGACACCGCCTCGATACGCTCCGCGAGCGCGAATGCCGTCGCACCCAGAATAGACCAGGTACAACCGATCCAGGCCCAACCGCTCGATGGCGAAGTACAGGGAGCGGCTGGTGCCGGGCCTTTGGGTGCCGCACCGGATCAAAAGGTCCAGCTCGCCGCCCAAATATAGTCCCCAGAAACGGCACGCTTCCCAGGGAACGCCGAGGATCTTCCGGATTTGGGTCAAGGCAAGCCCTTCACGGAAGGCCCCCACCTTGGGATGAGCGCCTCCGCCGATACCTCCAAGAGGCTGTGCAGCGGTCCGGTCAACGCGGCGCGCAACGTTACCGAGGTGCGGCAAGGGGTGGCAAGGGGTGGCACCGAAGAACGCTGGGTCCACCGGTCTATGTAGACTGGCAGATCTGGGCTTGAAAGCTTCTGCCGAATGGCCTTCCGCTTCCCAGTGGCTCACCGGTGCGGCACCGGGAAAGCGTTCTGGAGGGGGCGAGTGCCCCGTCCCGCTCACGAGCTGGCCGTTTTTCCGCCCGGTAATCGGGTGCGAACCAGAGTGCTTGGCGGCTGCTGCGGTGTTGCCGAAGCAGCCCCGTAATGATTTTGCGGACCGGCACAAGAGGTGTTCTCTGGTCCGCGCAGCGCCGGGGCCTGCATGGCTTTGACGCGTTGGTTCAGGTCCGACTTGAGGCGAATTCGGTCAGGTGTGTCACTGCGGACAGGAGACCGGCATGCGCTTGGCGAGCATGCGCAGCAACCACCCGATAGCGGCGGCGGCGAGCAGGTGCTTGAGTGTGTGTCCGCTCAGGACCTCGCCGGTCAACGCAAAGATCTGCTGGTCGAAGTGCTCCCCGAGCTTCGCCAAGCCGTAGAGCAACAGGGCGACGCCAAAGTCCGATCCGCGGGTGTAACGCGGCGGAAACAGCGCCATCCCGAGCAGAACAATGAGCATCGAGCCAAACTGGACGGCGCCGTAGGGATTGAGGTTTTCGACACCTTGGGCTGCACTCCAGCGCCAATACCAGACGCTCCAGATGCCGAGCATCACCAGGGGCCCGATTAGCCAGCGACCCGCCGCCACGCTGACGCGCTCGCTCACCACCGCCGCGACAAGCCCCATGAAACCGATGGCCATGGGCAAGCGGTCCCACGCCAGTCGTGGGCTATCGGGGTTGAGATGGTAGTACCCGGAGCCGCAGCAGGTGAGCGCGGTGCCCAGGAATACCACACCCCAGGCCCAGCGATGCCCCAAATCGAGAAAGGCTTCACGGCCTGACGCCTGCGTACCGCGCACGACGAGTACCAACCCCAGCGCGCCGCCCACCAGAAACGCTAGGTTGGATGCGACGTCGAGCGCATTGGGAATGCCGAGCAGATCCCTGCGGTCGGCGAACTGGTGATACGCCTCGGGCTGTGCGAAGGGGGGGACGAGCCAGGCTGCCAGCGCGATTATTGCGGCAACTGCCCACAGAATGGCGATGCGGGCCACGCGGCTCCGGAGGCCCGTGTGAGCCGGTCGATAGAGGGTCTGGGTGCGCGCGATGGGGAACAAGGGCAGCTTTGAAGGGAATATCTCACCATAGCTTCGTTGACCCACCCCACCCCGGTCAAGGCCGAGACTCTCGTCCGGCCCTGCGTGAGTGCTCAATCCCGGTCCGACCCAAGCGCGCTCCGCGGACACACCGCGTGCTCGTTGTGCTTAGCGGACGCCTGCACTGGCGTCTGGGAGGTAGGATTGGTGCCGCACTCCTCCTCGTCGGAGACCCTTCTGGCCTCGCCCCAGATCGGCACCACCGGATGGCGCGCCTCGTTGCGGGTGATCCTGTCATAGGCGGCGGCGACTTGGCCCGCCCCCAGGAGCTACCGATTGGGATACCCTAGTCGCACGAGTGCGGCGCCGGTGGGTGAAATGCCGGACAGGGGTTAGTCGGAGTTGCGCATGGAGTTGACACTGAAGGGGTGGCGCACCTGGGGCGGTCTCACCCTGGGGTTGGGCGTGCTTGCGGCCCTCGTCTTTGCCGGCTTGAATTACAGTTTGCACATGCCAGGCAAGTCCCACTCCGGTCCCCTTGCGCCGCTCAGCGAGGAGGAAAGCCGCCTCCGCGAGCGCCTCGCCACCCATGTCGAGATCCTGGCGGGCCGCATCGGCGAGCGAAACCTCTGGCGCTATCCCGCGCTGCTCGCGGCCGCGGACTACATCGAGGAGCAGTTCGCGGCACTCGGCTACCAGGCGATGGACGAGCCGTTCGAGAGCCGCGGCCGGCGGGTGCGCAACCTCATCGCCGAGAAGCCGGGCACATCCAGGCCGCAGGAGATCCTGCTCGTGGGTGCCCACTACGACTCGGTGCGGGGAAGCCCGGGGGCCAACGACAACGGCTCGGGGGTGGCGGCACTGCTGGAGCTCGGACGCCTGCTGGCCGGGAAGGCACTCCCGCGCACCCTGCGCTTGGTCGCCTTCGTCAACGAGGAGTCTCCCTTCTTCTACTCCCCGGAGATGGGAAGCCTGGTGCATGCCCGAGGCGCCCGCGCGCGGGCCGAGAACATACAGGCCATGATTTCGCTCGAGACCATCGGGTATTACGCGGATGCTCCGGGTAGCCAGCACTACCCCTTCCCACTGAGCGCCTTCTATCCGGACAAAGCCAACTTCATCGGCTTCGTCGGGAACCTCGGCTCCCGCAAGCTGGTCCGCAGTGCCCTGCGTACCTTCCGGCATTCGACGGCCTTCCCCGCCGAGGGTGCGGCCGTCCCCGCCTGGGTGACGGGTGTGGGGTGGTCGGACCACTGGTCCTTCTGGCAGGCGGGGTACCGCGCGATCATGGTGACCGATACCGCCTTCTTCCGCTATGCCCACTACCACACCGAGCGCGATACCCCGGAGAAGGTGGACTACGCGCGCACGTCGCGGGTGGTGGCGGGGCTCGCGCGGGTGATCACCGAGCTGGCCGCGGAGCCGAACGCGCCGTGACGCGTGCGGAGGTTGCGCTGGTCTTTGGTCAGGGAAGTGGGCATGGCGATGTCCTTGCCGGGGTTGGGCTGGCCGTTTGCGGCGAGGGCTCCGCTCCTACAGATCAAGCGGCGCGCGGGGCGATCTGCTCCAGGGAGTCGCCCACGGCCTGTGCTGCAGTCTTCAGGTCGTAGGCGGTCTGAAGGTCCATCCAGAACTCCGGGCGGGTGCCGAAATAGCGAGAGAGCCGCAGCGCGGTGTCCGGGGTAATGGCGCGAGGCTCGCGCACGATCTCGTTGATGCGCGGCGCGGGGACCTTGAGCTCAATGGCCAAGGCGTTGGCCGTAAGGCCGAGTGGGGCAAGGAACTCCTCGCGAAAGCACAGGCGCCATTGATCGTTGATCTGGATGCTACAGGTTCCCTGCCGATCGCCTCTCAGGGGCTCCAGCCGGTTCCCTGGCGGCACCCGCAAATCCTCTTGGAATTGCTGCCCCCGAGCGAGCCGCGAGACCCCATCGCGGCGACGACGCCGCTCCCACGAACGAAGCCCTCCTCGAAAATTTGAGTCATGTGTGACGCCGGGGATCGCTCAAGGAGCCCTAGAACCGCAAGCAACCTCGATCACGTTGAACGGGGAAAACGGCACGGTTGCAGAAACCGATCCCTGCAACCACCTATAGCGTAACGATAAGGAACCGGATGCCCTTGCCCACGATGACGACCACGCCGCTGCGCGCCCCGAGCATCGATCCCGGCGAGGTTGCCTACTTCGAGAAGCTGGCCCACCGATGGTGGGATACCGACGGGCCGTTCTGGCCCCTGCACCGGCTCAACGCTTTCCGCGCCGGCTACCTTCGCGAGCGCCTCAGCC
>JAEHCY010000339.1 GCA_016880695.1 Chromatiaceae bacterium
ATCGAGCAGCACCTCCGCGCAGTGACGCAGCAGGCCGTCGCCTTCCGCCAAACCGGCAACCCCGGCGGCACAGGCCGCCGGCATTCGCTCGCAGGCGCCGGCAATCAGCCCTTCAAATGGCCCTGAGGCCCACTGCCATGCCGCGTAGAGCTCGCAGGGCGGCGCCTTGCGCGCCGCTTTCGGCTTGGGTGGCTGGCGATAGACCAGGGCGGGCAGGTACTGGTCTCGTACCAGCAGGCGCTTGAGCTCCTGGGTGAACCAGTACCAAAAGAGGAAATCGCCCCCGGGCTGTACATCCTCCGCCCGGTAGAAGGCGAGGAAATGGATGTCGCTCAGTTGCTTGATGGGGTGGTCGAGACGGTAGCAGTCCACCTCCCAAGACCCGAACTCTGCCGGTTTTTCCTCGATTTCCGCAGGCCAATACTTGGCCAGATGGGGTGAGGGCAGGGGGCCGTCCGCTGCGCTCGGAAGTAGTATCCTGCAGCGCTCGATGCGATCGCGCAGCGCCGCTGCCGTGGGTTGGACGCCCAGGGTCTCAAGCAGGCTGGGCCAACCCTCTCGGGGCAGGTGAAACGGATGGGTCCCAGCGTCGCGGCCCTCGTTTGCGGGACCGCGTTCCAGTGCCTCCGCCCAGAGTCGGAACGAGCCCGCCTGCACGAATGCATCGGTCGCCTCGGGTAGCCAAAAGGCATGCAGAATCTTCATCGGTTAACGAACCGCTGGCATGGCGTGCGCTGGCGTGTTGGCGTGCGCGGGCGTTGCCTCAGCGGTCGATCTGTGGTCATCATTATTGGAGTTTCCCGCTTCAGGTTCCCCCGCGATGCCCCCGATGACACCGACCCTGCCCTTGCGCCTCCTTTTTCTCCTGCTAATCCTGTGCCCCTTTGTCTGGGGGTCGGTGTTCGGATCGACCACCGAGGATGTGGCCGCCGAGCTCAAGGCGATGGCGACGCAGCACGGGTTCGAGGTCAAGGGGCTGGAGAACACCGAGGGGGAAAAGGGCCGCCTGGCCGGCGAGGATCTGTTCCAGCGCCTGAAAACGCTCCTATCCTCCTTCGACTACGTGGTGGTGCGCAAGCCCGAGGGCGGGGTTTACCGGGTGATTGTGCTTGGCAAGAAGACACCCTCCGAGCAGCGCAATCTCGGAATACTGCTCGACTCCAAACGCCAAGGGAATCAGCACCTGGTCCGGGTTAAGCTCAGGGGTCCAGGGCCCGCCCCAGTGGAGACATGGGTCCTGCTCGACACCGGCGCCGATTACGTGGTGCTGCCGGGCTCACTCGCGGATGCGCTGGGCTTTCCGCCCGATGCCCTGCAAGACACCCAGGTGCAGACCGCCAACGGCAAGACCGAGGCGAAGCTCGGGCACCTCGCGTCCATCGAGCTCGGCATGGCGAAGGAGGAGAACATCGCTGTGGCGTTCATTGCCGACGACAAGCTCGGCTCCTCCGGGCTCCTCGGCATGAGCGTGCTGGGTCGCTACAAGGTCACCATCGACGACGGCGCCAATCAGATCCGGCTCGAGCCCAAATCCTAGCAGCCTGTCGGACTTTTCGGCTTTAACGAGCAATTTGACTACTTATAGGCCAATTTTGGCGTTGCTACGTGCGTTCTGGGCATCTTCTCGCCGAAAATGTCGTCGGATTTTGCGTACAGCCCGCGTTCCGGATGAAAGTCCGACAGGCTCCTAGGTTGGGGTTTGCCCCTCCGCTCAGGGAGACTCGACGCGGAAGCTTGGGCCAAGGATGGCCCCGACGCCCGCCGCGCCGGCAGGAGGCCCTAGCCGACAGTGGAAGTACGGCACCAGGCAGCGCAGGTAGCGCACCCCCGGCTGTCGTTCCGAGCGCAGGTACCAGCGGGACTCCTGGTAGAGGGGGTCGTAGCAACTGAAGCTCCCCAGAAGGAAAGGGGGGATCTCGGCGATCGGGTCCTTGAGCAGGCGGCTGCTCACGCGCTCGATCCTGAAAGTGTCCGGCTCGAGGGTATCGCTGCCCTGGGAAACGTTGGCGGTGACCAGCTCGCAGTAGGGGTCGTAATAGCCGACGCTCGGGGTCTGGTGTCCGCCCTGGAACAGGGCACGGGCGCGACCTTCGGGGATCACCAGGGGTCGCTCGAGCACTAATCGCCCGGTGCTGGTGTTCTCCGCATCCCCATCGGGACCGGGGGTGCTGGCGCAGCCGCCCAAGCTCAAGCCGGCGGTCAGGGCGACGGAGAGGACTGAAAGCTTCATCGTGTAATCTTCATGAGTCGTAGGGGGATAAGGGTAGCGCATTCGCCACGACCCTAGACGCATCAAGTTCGGTTTGGGGTCGGGATGTGTTGGTTGGCGGGCTTCTGGGTACCCTTCCGGAAGGTTGGCTGGCGGCAATCCCCCGGATCAGGCCCCGGGGCAGGCGCTACCGGAATGGCAGTCTGGGGTGTCCTGTGCGGTGATTCCGGTTAGCTTGGCGGATGCGCTGCGCTTATCCGCCTGCTGGATTCTATGACGCCGCAGTTCTTACTCGGTTCGCGCCACCGCCCACACATCCACCCGCTCCACCCCCCCACGTTTGAGCACCCGGGCGAGCTCCGAGACCGTGGAACCGGTGGTGACCACATCGTCGAGCACCGCCACGTGGCGAGCGCGCAGCGGGCGAACCAAGGTGAAGGCACCGCGCAGGTTTCGTCGCCGCGCCTCAAGCGCAAGGTCCGATTGGGCGGCGGTGGCCCGGGTGCGCGCGCAGCTCTCGGTGTCGAGGGGCACCGCCAGGGTTCGGGTCACCCAGCGGGCGATCTCGAGCGCCTGGTTGTAGCCGCGCGTGCGCATGCGCTGCCCGTGCAGCGGGACCGGGATCAGGAGCTCGGGTATCGCCGCCCCCCGCTCGCGCAGGTTGCGCGACAGCAGCTCGCCCAGGAGCCGACCGTAGTGCAGGTGGCCCTGGAACTTTAGGCCGCCCACTAGGCGAGAGATCGGCTCGCGGTAGAGAAACGCCCCGTAGCAGTGATCGAATAGGGGAGGGGTGCGCTGGCAACCCCCGCAAGGGCTCCCCAGTGGGTGGTCGTCCGGTAGTGGCAGGGCGCACCCTGGGCAGGCGCTCGGGTTGTGGGGCAACTCCGCGAGACAGCCGCTACAGAGGTCCATCCCCCTGTGCCCAGGTGCGCGGCAGAGAACGCAGGTGGGGGGGTAGACCACCGAGAGTAGCGAATCGATCCAGTGGTAAACCGTGCCCGCCATTTCAGGTTGACAGGAATCCTGCCTTCGTTACCATCGCCGCTTTCCCCAGAAACTGGCGGCCCCGGCCGCTGCCCTACCCAAACGAACATCATGACATCATCCGAGCTCCGCCACGACTGGTCGGTCGAGGAGATCGAAGGCCACCTGGCCGCGTCCCTATCGGACCTCGTGTTTCGCGCTCAGGGGGTGCACCGAGTGCATTTCGATCCAAATCGGGTTCAGGTGAGCACTCTCCTCAGCATCAAGACCGGCGGCTGCCCAGAGGACTGTGGCTACTGTTCCCAGAGCGCCCGCCACGACACCGGCCTTGAGCGCGAGCGCCTGCTGCCGCTCGAGGAGGTGGTGGACGCTGCGCGGGAGGCCAAGCGCGCGGGTGCCACCCGGTTCTGCATGGGGGCCGCCTGGCGCAACCCCACCGACACCCAGCTCGAACGGGTGGTCGCGATGGTCGAGGCGGTGAGCGGCTTGGGTCTGGAGACCTGCGTGACGCTCGGCATGTTGACCCGGGCGCAGGCCGAGCGCCTGAGGGCCGCCGGCCTCGACTACTACAATCACAATCTCGATACCTCCCCCGAGTTCTACGGTCAGGTGGTCACCAGCCGCTCCTATCAGGACCGCCTGGCAACCCTGGAGCATGTGCGCGAGGCCGGTATCCGCGTCTGCAGCGGCGGTATCCTGGGTATGGGTGAGTCGCGCCGCGACCGAGCCTCACTGCTGGGGCAGCTTGCCAATCTGCCCGAGCACCCCGAATCGGTGCCGATCAACCTGTTGGTCCAGATCGAAGGGACGCCCCTCTTCGGCACCGCCGAGCTCGATCCCTTCGAGCTGGTGCGCACCATCGCCGTGGCGCGGATCCTCATGCCGCGCTCCTACGTGCGGCTCTCGGCCGGCCGGCATGGGATGAGCGACGAATTCCAGGCCCTGTGCTTTCTCGCCGGCGCCAATTCCATCTTCTACGGCGAGCGTTTGTTAACCGCGGACAATGCCGCCACCGACGCCGACCGCCGGCTGTTCGACCGCCTGGGGCTGGGGTTCGAGACGGTGGAGGCGGAAGTCCGCTCCCAACCCGGACCCTGTCACAAGCAGCCCTAGGGCAGACGGCGTCCAGAACCCCCATGCCGGACCTTGCCTCCGAGCTCGAGCGTCGGGCGCGCGCCCATCTCTATCGGCGCCGGCGGGTGGTGGGAAGCCCGCAGGGACCCGAGCTGATCGCCGACGGCCGGCCCCTGCTGGCCTTCTGCAGCAACGACTACCTGGGTCTGGCCAACCATCCAGAGGTGATTGCGGCGCTGCAGCGGGCCGCGGCGGAATATGG
>JAEHCY010000340.1 GCA_016880695.1 Chromatiaceae bacterium
CGTGCTCAAGGACCGAGGGGACCCGGGCAGGCTCGCGGTCGCTTTTCGCTTCGCTCGCGGGCTGGAGATCGAGGCCAACCGGATCGAGGCTCCCTCTGCCATCGGAACCCTACCGGGCACGCTGGGTACCTCCTGCGCCAAGGACTACCCGGAATCGCTGCTCCGGCTGCTTCGCATCGGCCGTCCCTGGCGCGTCGTCCTGGAATTGGCCTGGCTGCTCCTCGTCATCCTGCGAGCGCTGATGGTAGCTACAGGCTCTACCAAACCGTTCGCCCCGGGTATCCAGACCAAGGCGGATCTGGGGACGAGGCTGTTCCAGGGCGTGCTCCACCTGCTCGGGAAGACGGCCTACCTGCCGGCCTTCGTTGGCAAGGCCCGGATTGCGGACAACCTGCTTGAGATCGCGCGCTACGGCGTCTTCCTCAATCAGATCCTCAGCCTCGGTGGCTTGCGCATTGAGGGCAACCGCATCAGTGGCTTCTCCCGGACGGGCATCCTGGTTTACCCGCTGTTCGCCGTCGGGCTGGTCGATCGGTTCGCCGCCTGGGTCCAGTGCGGGTTCCAGTGGCTGATCGCGGTGCTGCGCCTGCTGCGGGATCGGCTCGGCCAAATGCTCGGCGGCGAACCGGTGGCGGAGCCAAAGGAGCCCGCCGACCTCAGCGCCGGCACCCTCGCGATCTCCGGCGTCTCCTGGCTGGTCTACTTCTGCTCCCGCTTCTGCCACGGAGGCCAACCGCCGGGGGGAACCGGACCTAACGCGGAGCCCGAATCACCGGCCCAGGACCTGAAGGACGCCTTGGATGATCTGCTCGACCACCTGAACCCCACGTGGCTCGCGGACCTGGTGAACCAGTCCTACCGAATCGAGGGAAATACCCTGCGCGGCAGCGGCGACGGGATCTTCAGCGGCATCGACGGCAGCCAGATCCTCGGCAATTCGATCAGCATCGAGCTCGGTGACACCCTGGCCTTCGAAACGCTGGTGCTGGGACGGGGACTGCAGCGCCAATTCACGAATACCCTATACCTCGACAGCTTCCTGTTCGGCTCCCTGATGGAGCTGGACCGGGACTGGCTGTTGCTAGCCCTCGCCCAGGGGAGCTGGGTGGATACGCACCTGAACCAGGCGGATTTCCGCACACGCCTCCTCAGCACCGCACAGGAGGTGGGTACCCTGGCCTCCCCCGCTTCGCCCTTGAGTCCCCATCTCGTTGCGATCAGGGATGCCTTGACCGGAGTGACACCGGATCTTGATCGGGTCCGCCAGGAATGGCCCCGACTCCTGCTCAGAATCTGGTCCGGTTTGCGCGGCTACGGCATCGTCATGATGGGTGCCGACATGGTGTGCGCGGAAAACCGGGTCTGTGCCCTGCGCGGTTGCGCGCCGGTCACTCCCCGCGCCGGGTTCGGCAATCAGGACAGCACAGCGCCGAGTGGGTTGTCCGGCTTGCTGGCCCTCCCCGGCGTGCTACCCGCCGCACCCGCCCTTGGGGGCATCTGGCAATTCACTAACCTGGTTGGGTGGATGTTGGATCTCGTGTCCCTGACGATGGGGGAAAAGTCGGATCTGTCCGGCCGCTACGCGGGGTACTTCTGGGCGCTGGTGACCTACCTCGCGCTTTCCGGCGCGCGCGATCGCAGGCTGGAAGTGGCCCACAACGGGGTGGAGGAGGCCCTTGCCTTCGGTATCCGCACCCAAAGCCTCGGTGGGATGGGCGAGTTGGATGTAACGGACAACAGCGTGCGCGACGCGGTGCGCTACGGCATCTGCCATCGTGACCGCGCCGCGGGGCAGCGGGACGATGCCGGACTGCACGCAAAGGTGCGGGGTAATTCCGTGGTGCGCACTAATCGGGTGTTTCAGCCGCCTACCGTCGCCGACGCCACGGGTGCCGGCGCGGCACAGAATGATTTCGCTGCCTTGATCTGGCTGGAGAACAGACTGGGTCGCAGCCTGGTCAGCTCCAACCACGGCGATGGCCTCCAGCTCAGCGGGGAGCGTCGCGCGGTGCGCCTGGTGACCGGGGTGGCCGGAGTGACCGACAACCACGTGGACAGCACCTCTCAATTCGCCTTCGAGGTGTCGGCCGGCCAGGGTCTGTTCAGCTCGAACATGACACGCCCAGGCAACGCCGTCTCGCCAGGCCTTCGGCAACCACCCAACGTAGAGAATCTTTAGTGCCGCCCGCTGGTCGAGCCGCTAGGCCGAGCCACATGAATCCTGGAATAACGGAACGAGGTACCTCATGGCAACCACAAGATCGACCAGCAACACCCCACCCGCGCAGCCCGGCACGGACATGCGCCCCCAGTTTCGCGTCGCCAGCCCGTCGCTGGAGGCCGCCCTGGGCAAAACCCTTGCCACCGAGGCAGCCCAGTTGGGCGAGCGTAAAGCCATCAACGATACGGCGCGTAGTCTCCTGAGCGGCAAGCTCACCCTGCCGGCAGCCCTGCTTGGCCTCGCGCGGGCCGCCGCCAGGGCGGTGGACAAGTCGGCGGCGACGGCAAATCGGACCGCGGCGCAACAGACCCTTGCCACAAACCAACTCCGCGAGGAGCTCCTCCGCACGAGGGCTAAGTCAGCGCGGCCCCGACCGCGCAAGGACGATTACGTGCTCCGCGGTAAGGTTGTGCAGGCGAACGGCGAGCCCGCCGCTGGCCTCGTGGTCGAGGCCAACGACAAGGACATTTCAATGCACGACTTGCTCGGCATCGCCCTCACGGACAGCTCCGGCGAGTTCCAGATCCGGTTCCGTGAAAAGGAATTTTCCGAGCGCGGAGAGAAGCTTCCGGAGATCCTGCTCGCCGTTGGGTTGGAAGGTCACACGCCGCTGCACGTCACGCAGCCGGAGCGGTTATTCCAAGCCGAGCGCGAGGCCAGCGTGACGGTCCTACTGCCTGAAAGGGCACAGACGGCGCTCGGCACCCTCGAGGCAGGCCAGCTCGCCGATTCCGGCGCGCGGCTGTTCCAGGTCGAGCACGCACAGGCAATGGCGCAGTTGCAGCAGCAACAACTCGCGGAGGTATTCGAGGATCTGCAAGGTGGCCTGGGAAAGGTTATTGCGGCCTTGGAGACGCAGGTGCATGCACCTCAGGAGAAAAATCCGCCTCCAGCCCGGAACAAATGACGGGCACCGGCGGCGGTGCCTCATTTCGCCCTTCTTTATTAAAGCGAAACTGGATCAGTCATCCGCGGTCGACAGGTA
>JAEHCY010000003.1 GCA_016880695.1 Chromatiaceae bacterium
GGCTTCCAGGCACACTCGTCGAGACAGCCACAGGACCAGGGACCTCCTCACCCCAGCGATGCCAGCAGCCGCTCGGCATCTTCCTTGGATTCGCCCTCTGCCTCGGCTATGACCTCGGTCAGGATCGACCGTGCGCCGGCGATGTCGTCCATGGCCAGGTAGGCGCGGGCCAGCTCGAGCTTCAGCGCACTGGTCTCCGCAAGCAGGGCGCTGCCCCGCTGGCTGACCCCCTGCACACCCATCTGTTGGTCGCCCGCCGCCGCTTGCGCCTCGGAAGCGAGACTTCTCGCTGGTGCCCCAGACTCCTCGGGGAGCGCTTCCAGGTTTAGGTCGTCGAACCGCAGGAGCGCCTCGCGATCTGGTACGAACCTCGCTGCCGCTTTCTCGGCCTCTTGGGCAAACCCACCTTTGGCCTGCTCGATTTCCCGAAGCGCCGCATCCAGGTCCAAGTCGAGATCGAGGTCGAGGGGCTCCTCGGGCGTCTTGTCGGACCCCCGATACAAGATCTCGGCTGGGGGTGAGCCCAGCCACCCGGGGGGAGCGGCGGCTTCGTCCATCCCGGTGGCCACACCCCGAGCGCGGGTCGCAACCACTCCTGAGGGCTCCGCCGGGACCGGGGAACCATCCACCGGTGGGAATGACGCGGAACGGGGCTCCGGTTTCTCCGCCACCAGCGGCATTGCCCCAGGCTCGAGCCCGAGGTCGGCCGCCATCACCAGCAGTCGATCGATCGTTGTGTTGGATAACCTTAGCGTAGTGCTGCGCTCTAGCTCCCAGAGAAGGCTGGAGAATGCGGCCGAGTTGCCGGCGCCGTGATAGATCTCCGCCAGCTTGACCTTGAGATCGAGCCGCTGGGGCTCCCGCTCCAACGCCTCCCGCAGCACCTGCTCGGCCTCTCGGTAACGGTTGAATCCGACAAAGACATCCGCCTGTTCCAGGACATCGGGTTCGTTCTGTAGATGGGAGGCGCTTGGGTTCTGATCGAGGGCGCGCGGCCACCCTAGCGGCTGGCCCGACCTGGGTACCTTGGATACCACTTCCTGGCCGGTGGCGGCGCTCGGAACTGAGCCAGGCAAGGGTACCCGTTCGGCCACCGCTGGCACGGCCGGCTCGACATCGCCCCGACGACGCCGGGAATAACCGAAAAAGAGCAGCAGCATCAACGCGGTTGCGGCCAGGACCGAGAGTGACGCCGGGTTGCTCACCACGGCGGAGAGCCACTCGCCGAGCCCCCGCGACCAGTCGCCATCCGCGGATCCGGTCTCCGACTGCGGCACCGACGCGGACAGGAGCCTGCCGCTCTCTTGTGCCGAGTCCGCCCCCCGACCGGCAGCCGTTAGCGGCTGCGCGGGCCCGCCCCTTTCCCCAGGGGGCATACCCGTTGCCGCCTCGGAGCCAACCAATTCGCGCTGCAGTTGCAGGATCTGGGCGTTGCGGATCTCCAACAACTTGCGGATATCAGTCAACTGCCCTTCCAGATCCTGAACCCGCTGGCGAACATTGGTGGTTTCCTTCCGGGCGGTTTCTGTGTCTTCCCTCACCAGGTTGAGATCGCGCTCGAGGGTGCCCAAGCCCTCACCACCCATCCCGGCCGTCGGTCCCTGTGTGCCCGACTCACCGCTTTTGGGTTCCGCCGACGCGATGCGCAGTTGATCAACCGGCGCACCACCGCTGGGCTTTGCATCCGTTACCGCCGCACCTTCACCCCGCGCCGGTAGCAGCGGCGACATACCCTGCGCTGGAGAGGCGGCGACGGCGGGGTCCCCGCCCTTACCCAGCGTCAAAACGGCCCCCGCCTTCAACCGATTGATATCGCGATTGGCAAACGCATCGGGGTTCGACCGGAACAACGCCTGCAGCACCTCCCGGTGGCTTGCACTTGGAATCTTAATGCGCTTGGCGATGCTCCATAGCGTCTCCCCGCGACGCACTGGACCATAGCTCACGCCGGTATCCCCCGGGGCCAGGGCGGGCCGTGGGAGGCGTTGAACGGGTCGCGGGGCGGAGGATGGTGGCGGGGCGGAGGACGGTGCCGAGGCCACCCGCTCGGGGCGCGGTGGAACCATCACCGGCAACTTGGGCGGGGGCCCGACCCCGGGGAGCGTAACCGGCGGATCGAGCAGCAGGGTGTATTCCTTGACCAGCCGGCCCTGCGGCCAGTTGATCTCGACCAGAAAATCGAGGAAGGGATCGCGGATCGGTTGGTCGCTGGTAACGCTGATGACCGCCCGCCCCGATGCAGTGGCGCGCGGCTGAAACCTTAGTTGACCAAGAGCTGAGGCTCGTACCGCCCCCGCCTTCTCGAACTCCCGCTCGGGCGCAAGATTGACCCTGAGCGTGTCGAGCTCGGTGGGTTTAACCCCAATGAGATCGATCTCTGCCTTCAATGGCTCATTGAGATACGATCCTCCGCGAATCTCGCCGAGTCCTAGCCCCAGGACAGTCGCCGGCACTGACCAAATAATCAATGCCAAAACCGGAAAAAGCTTCCTTAGCATGCCCCACCCCATTGAGTCGGCCGGTCCCATCAACCCCGATTCATGCCTGGTCGCCTGAAGGGGTACGCCCTCGCTCCCGCCGTAGCAGCCACTCGTACGATGCGCCCAACAGCATACGTACCCGTTCAAGAACGAATCATAACGACAATATGACATGGCTCCGCGAGAGGCACAATCGCCCTAGCCCGCGGACCGAGCCGCCGCCCCTGAGACGGTCACGATCGATGCGGGCGAAAGAAGCAGGTGCCCCGCTCAGTCCGCGAGCAGAATGCGCAGCATCCGGCGTAGGGGCTCGGCCGCACCCCAGAGAAGCTGATCCCCCACCGTGAAGGCGGTGAGGTAGTCGGGACCCATGTGGAGCTTGCGCAGCCGTCCCACGGGTACCGTCAGGGTACCGGTGACCGCCGTGGGCGAGAGCTCCCGCACCGTACGCTCCTTCTCGTTGGGGACCACGCGAACCCAATCGTTGGCCTCCGCGAGCATCGACTCGATCTCATCGAGGGGCACGTCCTGGCTCAACTTGATGGTCACAGCCTGGCTGTGACAGCGCATGGCACCCACGCGGACGCAGATGCCATCGATGGGGATGGGGTGGTCCTCGCGCCCGAGGATCTTATTGGTCTCCACACTGCCCTTCCACTCCTCCCGGCTCTGGCCACTGGGGAGTTGGGAGTCGATCCAGGGGATCAGGCTTCCCGCCAGGGGGACACCAAAGTTCTCGCTGGGGAACCCGGGGGCACGCATGGCTTCGGCCACCAGCCGATCGATCTCCAGGATCGCGGAGGCGGGGTTTTCCAATAGGGGTGCGACGGCGCGGTTCAGGACCCCCATCTGCACCAGAAGCTCGCGCATGTTCTTGGCCCCCGCGCCGGAGGCCGCCTGGTAGGTCATGGCGGTCATCCACTCCACCAGCCC
>JAEHCY010000341.1 GCA_016880695.1 Chromatiaceae bacterium
GACGTCTTCGAGAATCATCTTAATATCGGCGCCGGTCATCTCCCGGCGATAGGTCTCCGGGTAGGTGATGCAGGTCTGGTCCATCACGTGATCCAGGGTGATGGTCTGGCCCGGTAGGACGGTGGTACCCCAGCGGAAGCCTGGCGAGAGGCTGATCTGGGCGTCGTTGACCTTGCGCAGGGCGTCGCAGATGACCTGGTCGAAGGTGCCGTTGAAGTTGCCGCGCCGGAACAGGGTTTTCTCGGCGGTCGCGAGCTTCTCTGCAAGTTTTTCCTGGTAGGGTGCGCGGACCTCGTCGATGTATTTCTGCATCTCCGGGTCGGCGGGCAGCAGGTTGGAGAATACCGGTAGCAGGCGGTAGCGGAAATCACGCAGCTTGCCGTCTTTCACCTCCAGGTCCATGACCCCGAGGAACTTGCCGTTGGAGCCGGCGTTGGTGACCAGGGTCTTGCCACCCTTGTTGCTAACGATGCTCGGGGCAGGTATGCCGTCGTGAGTGTGGCCACCGAAGATGACGTCGATGCCGCTCACCCGGGAGGCCATCTTGAGGTCCACGTCCATGCCGTTGTGGGAGATGACCACCACCAGCTCAGGCTTCTCCTTGGCGCGCACCGCATCGACAATCTCCTGCATGCGCTCGTCCTGGATGCCGAAGGTCCAGTCGGGGATGAAGCGGCTCGGGTTGGCGATGGGGGTGTAGGGGAAGGCCTGGCCGATCACGGCCACCTTCACACCGCCAACCTCTTTGATGCTGTAGGGTTTGAAGGCCAGGCCGGTGCCCTCGTTGAAGCCCGCGAAGTCGGCGAAGCGGTAATCGAACAGGGCCTCTTCGCGCACCTTCACGTTCTGGGCCACGAACTCGCCCTTGAACTCGCCAATGTTCTTGATCACCTCCTCGTCGAGGTAGGTGAACTCCCAGTGGCCGGTCATCACGTCCACGCCGAGCAGGTTGCAGGCCCCCACCATGTCCCGACCGCGGGTCCAGTAGGCGGTGCCGGAGCCCTGCCAGGTGTCGCCGCCGTCCAGCAGCAGGCTGTTACCTGGGCCGCGGGACTCGCGCAGGCGTTTCACCAACGTTCTGAGATGCGCGAAACCACCGACCTTACCGTATTTCTGCGCTGCTTCGTCGAAGCCCAGATAGCTGAAGGCGTGGGCCTCGATACCGCCCGACTCAATGCCGAAATGCTTGAGCAGGGCCTCTCCCACCAGGTGGGGGGGCTTGCCGAGGGCCTCGCCAATCCCGAGGTTGACGTTAGGCTCGCGAAAGTAGATGGGGTTGAGCTGAGCGTGGGTGTCGGTGATGTGCAGGATGGTGGCGTTGCCGAACTTGGGAACCTCGTAAAGATCCGAGGGCTGGCGGGCGGTGGCAAAGATCGACCGCGGCAGCATGCCGGCGGCACCTGCCATACCAAGGAGCTTTACGAATTCGCGCCGGGAGATGGTCATTGGTTTAGGTCCTCCAGTGTGGTTCAACGAAAGCCGCGTGCTCGACTCGCGCAAGCGGCTTTGCGCTCAGTATGCCCGCAACCAGGGGAAGGGGCCAACCGAACGTTGGTGCGTCAATTTCAGGGAGTTGCGGCGGGGTAGGTCGATTCGGCGTGCCGCTGCAGAGGGTTCGTTTTAGGACTCCGCCTGTACTGGGGCGGTCTCGCTCGTCGGTCGGCGGGCAGTCAATCGTTGTCCACCGCACACGCGGGATGCCATTTCACCTTCATGGCCGAGTGGCCCAAGGAAAATTTGCTGTGCTCATAAAAATAACCTTGTAAGGCGCAATCATTACTTGTGATAGGTTAATAGATCTTTTCCGGCGGCCTTCACCGCTTGAGAAAGACGCAGTCCGCGTGCCTCTTCATAAGCGCCCCGAGGAACCACCAAGCGCCCGCGGGCGGCTGTTCGCGGCGCGCTCTGCGGCGCTAACCGTCCTCTTCCCGGGGCCGATACTCGCTGGGGCCTCGAGTCAGCCTACACAGTACGGAGAAACCAACCATGATCAAGCCTGTCGGTTCCGACGAACTCAAGCCCTTGTTTGTGTATGACCCCGACAAGCATCACGAGCTGATGCATGAGGCGCGCAGCCTGCCTTCGGTTGTGGTCAGCTCCCAGGCGGCTGGCAATGCAGTCATGATGGGTGGCGGCTACTTCAGTCCCATGATGGGCTTCATGAACGTGGCCGATGCGGTGAGTGTGGCCGAGACCATGCGGACCACCTCTGGGGCCTTCTTCCCGGTCCCACTGCTGTGCCTGCTCGAGAATGTGGACGCCATCCGCGGCGCCAAGCGCATCGCGCTTTGTGATCCCAACATGGAGGGCAATCCTGCGCTGGCGATCATGGACGTGGCGGCGATCGAGGAGGTGAGCGACGCGCAGATGGCGCTCATGACCGAGCGGGTCTACGGCACCAGCGACAGGGACCACCCCGGCGTGGGAACCTTCAACAGCCAGGGCCGATACGCCGTCTCGGGGCCGATCCAGGTGCTGCACTTCTCCTACTTCCATGACGACTTCCCCGATACCTTCCGCACCGCGGTGGAGATTCGCCACGAGATCGCCGAGCGTGGCTGGAAACGGGTGGTGGCGTTCCAGACCCGCAATCCCATGCATCTCGCCCACGAGGAGCTCTGCCACATGGCCATGGAGCGCCTCAATTGCGACGGCTTGGTCATCCACATGCTGCTCGGCAAGCTTAAGTCCGGTGATATCCCGGCCCCGGTCCGCGATGCGGCCATTCGCAAGATGGTGGAGCTCTATTTCCCGCCTAACAGCGCCATGGTCACCGGCTACGGCTTCGACATGCTCTACGCTGGCCCGCGGGAAGCCGTGCTGCACGCGTATTTCCGCCAGAACATGGGTGCGACCCACTTCATCATCGGTCGCGACCATGCGGGCGTGGGTGACTACTACGGTGCCTTCGACGCCCAGACCATCTTCGAAACGCAGGTACCCCCAGGGGCGCTGGAGATCGAGATCTTCAAGGCCGACCACACCGCTTACTCGAAGAAGCTCAACCGGGTGGTGATGATGTGCGAGGCCCCGGATCACACCAAGGACGACTTCGTGCTCCTCTCGGGCACCAAGGTGCGCGAGATGCTGGGCAACGGCATTGCCCCCCCGCCCGAGTTCTCCCGCCCGGAGGTGGCCAAGATTCTCATGAACTACTATCAGTCTCTCTAGCCCGTACTGGCTCCCCCGCGCAAACCCGTGCTCCTCCCGGAGGGCGGGTTTGCACTTGTGCTGAAACCTGGCGCTGAGCCGAGCGAAGCAGGGCAAGGAGTGGTGCAAGGAAGGACCGCGAACAAAGCCGAGAAAGCGCACCGACGGAAATCGTTAATACGACAAGCGGGTTGCGGGCAGAAGCCCTGATTCGCTCAACAGCGCTGTGCCACCTGACCCACATAGATCTCGGGGGGCTCGATGAGCATGCCCTGGCGGGCGACGGTGTCGCGCACCAGGGTCTTGGAGATATCGGGCGCTAGGGCCGGGATCTCGCTCATGCTTGAGCGGCAGATCCCAGTATGGCGCCTCTTTAATCAGGCTCCACTCCCCCGCGTGAATGCGATAAAGCTGCACCGGGCCGCTGCAGCTTGCCCCCCCGCACAATTCGATCATCATCCAGACATCCCCGTTTCCGTCGACAATTAGCTGGCGTGGATGAGCAAAGTTGTATTCACCCAGCAACTCCTCTGGCAAGGTGTACTCTGTCCAGCTCTGGTCGGCATACCCATAGCGCCAGACAGTATCATACGCCCCGAGCCACACATTCCCTGGTATATCTGAGGTGATGGCCGATACGCAAGTTTGGCCGACC
>JAEHCY010000041.1 GCA_016880695.1 Chromatiaceae bacterium
GGGACTTCTCCGCCTACCAACCGCGATCCCTCCTGTGTCGGGCGGGGCGGTTGCGAACAACTCCACCCCACACTCGTTACGAGGAGATTCACGAAATGGCAACACTCTTTTCCGCGGACTGGATGAATCAGCTCAAGGACGCCTGGAACGCCGAGCCCGAAGTGAAAGACAAGCTGGCGGAGATCCACTTCAACTCGGTGATCGCCTGTGGCTTCAAGGACGAGGCCAGCCCGCGCGGGGTTTTCATCGTGAAAAACGGCGAGTGCGTGAGTGCCGGCGCCTGGAACGGCGAGGAAGCCAACTGGGACATGCGCGCCGAGCGCAAGGACTGGATGAAGTGGGTGGAGAACGGCCTCGGCATGGCCGGCATGGGCATGGCCTTCACCACCGGCAAGCTCAAGTTCCTCAAAGGCGACTTCAAGGCGATGATCAAGGACCCGCGCATGGCGGGCCCGTTCGTCAAGAGCTTCGCGCTCATGAAAAAGATCGGGGCCGAATAGCGCCCGTTACAAAGGCAAATCTGGGGGGCGCCCGCCTCCCCAGGGGCGCCCCCTTCGGCTCCGCTCAGGGAGCGTCGCGAACGGAGGGAGGAAAGGAAAGCGGGAGACCACAAAGCTCGAAGCAAACCACCCCGAGGTGAGGGTTCATGCGGAAATCGCTTGCTGCTTCGCCAGCAAACGATCAGGGCTTGGGCACCACCTCAGCCGCCGCAGGGGCCGCTAGCTTACCGTTGACGATCGCCTCCAGCTCCGCCCGGCTCTTTTGCCCCACCACCGGCACGTTCCCAATCACCAGGGTAGGCGTCGCCGTGATGCCGAGCTCGGCGGCGAGGGCCACATCGGCGCTCACCTTGTTTTTCACCGCCTCGTCCCCGGTCAGGCAGGCGTCGAAGGCCGCCACGTCTAGTGCGAGCTTCTCCGCGACCTCCAGAGGGGTGCGCCCCAGGGTGGTCTTGCTGTAGACCTCGCGCGCGAAGTCCAGGAACCGTCCTGCCTTGCCGGCACACTCGGCGGCAACCGCCCAGGTGATGGCTTGGGGGTGGATGGGCAACGGCAGGTGCTTGAAGACCAGGCGGACCTTTTCGGGAAACCGCCCTTGCAGCTCGATCAGCAGGGGAAAGGTGCGCCGGCAGTACGGGCATTCGAGGTCGAGAAAAACCACCACATCGAGCGGGGCAGTTGCGGGACCGAGGGACTGGTCACGGACATCCTTTGGCACCAGTAGCCGTGGCGGGGCGATGCCCCCGAACAGGGGCTCGAACTGCACGCCGGCCTCGTTGAACCAGGCCTGCCGCAGCACGGAAAGACGCTGCTCCCGCTCCTGCTCGATCAGCGCCTGCTGCACCCTCAGACGCAACACCTCGGGCTTGCCTTGGAAGCGCCGGGCCACCTGGGGGTTTTGATCGAGGTAGCGATCGACCTGCTCATCGGTCACGGAGGTAGTGCTGGGCGGAAGCTGGGATTTTAGGTAGTCCTCCTTGCTGATCCCTGCCGCCTTCGCCCGCTCCTCGAGCAGCCGATCGAAGGCGTAGCGCTCCCCCGCCTGGCGCCACAGAAGCTCCAGGCGGCCCGCTTCCTCATAGAGCTGCAGTTGCTCGCGCAGGCTGAGATCGCTCAGTTGGAACGGCTGCCCCCCCATGCGGCCAAGCGAGGGATCCGCCAGCGCGGCACCGCTCAACATCAGGCCAACCGCAAGCAGGGTCCATCGAGTCATGGCGCACGCACCTCCTAAAAAAACGACGAACCGGACGGCGCCAGGCTCGTTCCGGTCCGTGCGATGGGGCCTCAGCCGTTCAACCGGCGGATCGGCCCCGTTTCTCTGGGCTCACTGGGCAACGGGCGCCTCACAGACGTCCATCGTCGCCGGCAAGCCGTGCTGCTCGCCCACGTTGTAGACACAAGTGAGCCCCGCCGCACACTCGGCGTTGCTGTCGCAGTCGCCCTGCCCTGCCTGACAGGGGCCGCAGGCCGGATCGGCGCAGTAGCCCCAATCGCCCGGACTCTTGGTGCAGGGGTTCTCGGGGGGAAGCTCGCAGACATCGAGAGTGGCGGGAAGCCCATACTTCTCACCCGCGTTAAAGGCGCAGATCAGACCGGCAGCGCATTCGGCATTGCGGTCGCAGTCGCCCTGCCCCGCCTGGCAGGGGCCGCAGTTTGGATCGGAGCAGAGCTGCCGATCGCCATTGACCCGCGTGCAGGCACCCGCGGGTGGCGCAGTACAGACATCCACCGTGGCCGGCAGCCCGAACTGGGCTCCGGTGTTGGGCAGGCAGACCAGACCCACCGCGCATTCGCTGTTGGTATCGCAGTCGCCCTGACCCAAGGCGCAGGGACCGCAGCGGGCATCCGCGCAGAAGTCCCAGGACCCATTGGCCAGATCGCAACTGAGCTTGGGTGGGATCGCCCCGGGCACCTCGCAGACATCGACCGTGGGCGCGTAGCCATAGGCCTCGCCCACGTCCTGCAGGCACACCAGGCCTTCTTTGCAGTGGGCGTCGGTGTCGCAGTCGCCCTGGCCCTGGGCGCAGGGTCCGCAGGCGACGTTGGAGCAATAGGCCCAGGAGCCAACCTCGGCGTTACAGGCGGAGGTCTCCGCTAGCCAGGTGTGGAATTTCAGGTTGTAGGCCAGATCGAAGCGCGAATACCACACCCGCTGGTTCTGCTCGCATCCCACGATCTCGCCGATGGACAGCACGCCCCGCAGCTTGTGATCAGCGCCGGCGAAGATGCCCGACCCGCTACTGCCCTGCTCCACCAGACCCAGGGACCAGTCGACCTCCACATACTTACCCTCGGGACCCACCGCGGCGCACACCGCCGCCCCGCTCGCATCGTAAATGTCACAGGTGGCGTAGTTGGTGATCTGGCCCCAGGAGAGCTTCTGCAGGTCCCCGCGGGGATGATGGATGCCAGCGACCTTTTCGGCGAGGTAGTCGGTCTCCGCGCTCCAACCCGCCAGGGTCACGCCCGCGGGCGGCAGTCGATCAAGCCGCACCAGGGTGGCATCCGGGTGCTCCAGGGTGGAGAGCAGGGTGGCCCCGCCACCCAGGGGCACGACGTCCGCCCATTCCTTGGAGTTGCAGGAGCGGGTCCGGTAAAACCAGTAGGTCTGCATCGAGGATGCCTCGACCTGCCTGGACACGCAGTGGTTGGCGGTGAGGAAATAGGGAATCTGGGAATTGGGGTCGCTGTCCGCCAACAGGGTGCCCGAGCACACCGAACTCTGGCCCGAGGCGGTGGTGAAAACGATCTTGGCCACGGCGGGTGCCACGTCTCCCCAGCCATCGAGGTAGCAACTGACGTCCTTCTCGCAATCCTCCGAGGCCCCCGGCCCGATGGGCAGCTTGGTCGCCGCACTGAGGAACCGTGCGGTAATGTGCGAAAGCTTGGGGATGGCGAGTCGGACCTCGCTCGGCGCGATGCCGGCAGGCAAGTACAGGGTGATACCCAAGGCATCGCCCTCGATCACCGGGCTCCAGTACAGGACGGGGTCGGGGCTATCGGCATCGCGGGTTTGCCGATCGCGCTCCAGCGAGCGGTTGATCTCGCTGCCGCTGAACCCGTAGGCCGGCGAGGCTGCGTCGCTCGCGGAGAAGAAGCTCACCTGGGCGGCATTGGGCAGGGCATAGATCAGCAGCCCCGCGCGCAGGGCCCGCGCCTCGGGCGAGGCGAGCACCAGGGTGGTGGCCTGACCACCGTCGGCCTGGGGCACCCAGTCGAAGGCGGCGGGGTCGATCACCTTATTGACCGGGGCGGGCAAATCGCGCCCGGAGCCGACAACCGCCGGCCCCAGCGTGGAGGCCGCGCCGGGGGCGGGGGCGCTTTCGGTCTTCTGGGCGGGGGTACTGGACGGGGCATCCGCTGGCGCCGGCGGTGGCGGCAAATCCACGCGCAGCCCCTTGCCCACCGGGCCCAGGGGACGAACGCCTTGGGAGGAAGGCGAATCCGCCGGTGGGCCAAGGAAGACTTCCGTCTCCGCCGAGGGGGCGGCAGCCACCCCTGTCACGGACGCCCATTGGAGCAGACAGGCGGCGGAGAAAACCAGGACACGCGAGCAGTTGCGGTTGGAGGCCATCGCTTTGTTCCCCTTATTCTCTTTTGCCGAAACAGAGGAAGTCTGATACGCCTTGGGCTCAAGACCCCTCGTTCCGACCGCTCGACCGTCGCTTACCCTCGACACCAAGGCAAATCCCGACGGTTTCCCTTCGTCAGTACCCTTTTGGGGCACTGAGTTACGCTCTCTTTCCCAATCTTACCTCATTTTTTCCCGCGCCACCGGCGGTCTCTGTTTCGCAAGGACACCACCTAGAAGAAGCAGACTCCGGCGTGCCTGCGATCCGATCGGGGCCAATTGACCAGTGCCGTTCGAGTGGTGTAAAAACCTTACTCGCGCTGTGCATCACGCTCCCGGCCAAAGGCTCGATTGGGTTCGCACAACGGCCGGAAGGAGCGTGTCTGGCGCTTTGCGGGGTTGGCGCCGAAGTAGGCCGAGCGACCACTACAAAACACACCCGACACGGATAACCGGAAGAACCTGGCTCATGCCGGACGCCCCCATTCGAGTTCTCGTGGTCGATGACCATACCCTGGTGTGTAAAGGGATCGCTGCCCTGCTGCGGGAGATTGGCGGGTTCGAGATCATCGGCGAGGCCGCGGACGGCCACCAAGCGGTCAGCGCGGCCCAGGCCCTGAATCCCGACGTGATCCTCATCGAGCCAGTGCTCCCAGGGCTGTCGGGGGCCGAAGCCATTCACCAGATCCTCGCCACCCGGCCGCAGGCCCGCATCCTGGTGCTGAGCAACCTGTCGTCCGAGGACCAGTTGGTGGCTACCGTCCGTGCCGGTGCCATGGGCTGCCTGCTAAAGGACGCCGAGCCGCTGGAACTGGCGCGGGCCATCCGCGCCCTGCACCGCGGCGAGCCCTGGCTGGCGCCGGCCCTCGCCCGCAGAATCCTCTACGAAATAAGTCACCCCGGGAACAGCCGGCATGTCGCCGGTCCGAAGGGGTTCGAGCATCTGACGAATCGGGAATCGACGGTTCTGGGACTGGTGGCCAAAGGGCTCGGCAATCGGGCCATCGCCGGCCGACTGCGGGTGAGCGAGGCCACCGTGCGCACCCACGTCAGCCACATCCTGGGGAAACTCCACCTGTCGAACCGCGTACAGGCGGTGCTCTTTGCCCTGCGGGAAGGGCTTGCCGCCCCGGACGAAGTTTCCTCGAACGGGCGCAGAGGACGCCCCCTCCCCTGAGCCTGCCTGGGGCGTAGACGGCCGGCTGGCACCGCCCCCGGGGGAATCAGCCACCTGAACCCCGCTCCGCTCCCCCCTCGACAA
>JAEHCY010000342.1 GCA_016880695.1 Chromatiaceae bacterium
CCACGCAATCCACGGCAAGCATTGCACCTGCGCCGCTACCTCGCGCAGTCCAGCTAAGGCTACATCTGCCGGTTCAGGCTGGAAGCGACGATTCCACGTCTCGGACATGCCGCGGTCCGCACCCCACACATGCCCTCTCGGCCCGTGAGACTGGTCGAGGATCCTTGATGATTCGCTAAAAATCACCCCTACCGGCAAGAAGCCGACGTGCCGGCACCGACCGCCCACTGGGCGCGCAACACAAAGACATCAACCCCGAAGAGGATAGGATGGACAAACCAAGCCCACTTCTGGCGGCCCTATTCGCCTCCGCCTGCGGTCTCCCACAGAGTGTTCAAGCGGCCGCCAATCACCCGCTGGCCGCCTTCGTGGTACTCGGCCAGACCGGCAAGGGCGAGCAGATCGCCCTGGCTCGGGTCCTGATCGACAAGGCCGGCGCGGATTGCCCCTCGCTCCATCCCCTCCAAGGTAAAGGCTACAAGCAGGCCATGAGGCCGCGCCGCAACCCCGACCCTGCGCATTTCCAGGTCACGGTCTGCGAGGCCCAGTACCCCCTCGATGGGACCCGGATGGCTGTTTCCGGCACCTCCTTGCGCCTGCCGGCCGTCCCCGCCCAGGTCGCCCGTGTCGCGGTATTCGGCGACTCGGGCTGCATACCCGGCTATCAGAACGGGTGCAGAAAGGTCGAGGATTGGCCCTTCGCGGTTATGGCCAAAGCGGCTGCCGGCGCCGCCCCTGACCTGGTGCTCCACATGGGGGACTACAATTACCGGGGAACGCCGGGAAACATCAGGATCAATCAGGGCGGGGGCAAGGCCGAAACGGTCCCCGTCTACGACGCCGGAGACAATTCCCCCGACGTGCCCTGCACCCTCACCGGTCCCTACCTCGGCCAGAACAGCGTGGGCAGCGAAACACCCGACTCCTGGCCGGCGTGGAAGGCCGATTTCTTCGAGCCCGCCGCCAAGCTGCTCAGCGCCGCCCCCTGGGTCTTCGCCCGCGGCAATCACGAGCTGTGCAGCCGAGCGGGCCCCGGCTATTTCTATTTTCTCGATACCGGGTCCGACCTCGTGGAGGGCGGCGGCCAGCTCGCCTGTCCCCCTGCCGAGAGTGCGGAGCCCCTGATCTTCCGCGGCCCCTACCGGGTCGACCTGGGCCGTCTCTCCGTGGTGGTGCTCGATTCCGCCAACGCCTGCGACAACGGCAGTCTCCACCAGGACCATTTCAATGCCCAGTTCAAGCAGATCCAGTCCCTGGTAGCCGAAGCCCCCGCCACCAACGCCCTCTGGCTGCAGAGCCACCGGCCCCTGTGGGGACTGCGGAACCCCGAAGAAAACACCCCCAAGACAGACTTGGATACATCCGGCAGGTACGCCGTCATCGACAAGACGTTCCAGACGGCCTTCGCCAGCTACCCGGTTCCGAACCGGGTGCACCTGGTGCTGTCCGGACAGATGCACCGCTTCCAGACCCTCGACTTCAAGGCCCCAAGCCCGCTGCCGACCCAACTGATTGTTGGCAACAGCGGTGTGGCGCTCACCAGGAACTTTCCCGAAGGCCCGTTCTCGCTCGCCATCGACGACGCCACCGCGGTCGGGTTCGGCCTAAGCGAGTTCGGGTTCATGGACATCGCCCTCAGGGGCGAAGGCACCTGGAAGGGTCGCCTCCTCGACCGCCAGGGCAAATTGCTGGCACGGTGCGACTCCCGCCAGCCATCAAAGACCGGCGCCTGCGCACCCGTGGGCAAGTGATCCCCCAGTTGGTTGCCTGTCGGACTTTGGCACTGGCCTGACGCGAGGGGGGGCCGGCAAAACGGCCTGAGGTCCGGCGAAGATGAGCGCGAAAGGTACGCGATGCGTACCCTACCTGGCTTGAGCCTCAAGGGTGTCTGGCGCGATTCGTCGCAGCCATGACGTGCGGAGATGGAGGCGGTCGACGCCTGCGAGGAGAGCCGGGAGAGAGCGAACATCGACAACTGGCGCCGCCACGGAATGTTTTGCTCGCTTGACTCGGGCCGGCCAATGGGTGTCCCCTGCTATCCCCCGGTCGTGGGGAGCAACAGGCGCGAGCCGTATTGCACCGAAAGGCTTTCATCCAGCGGCTCACTACGCTGCGCTATTGCGTGCAACTTAACAATCGGCGCCTTGGCTGTTTTTGTCTACACCCTCTCAGTGAGTCGAATTCTGCGATTCGCGACCATGCCGAAGGGCGCATTCGCCACCTACGGAACGTCTCGACGCTGTGGCGTAAAGCCACCGGATTCTCACCGTCCCAAAGATTCGGCACAGGGTTGCAGACACCGTTCCGCTCAGCGATGGGTCCGCGATCAGATCGTTGGCGCCCGGATCAGGGCACCGGCTTTATCCCCACCACCGTGTAAGCTGTCAAGGCGCAAAGGAAACCGCCAGACCGGCTCTGGGCTTGTAGGTCTGATAGCCAATCGCTAGCCACCGCAGGGGCGAGGCGGCCAGCCGCCACCGAGCGCCCGAGAGTCTGGCGCAAGTTGTAGACGCGGTCTGCAAGCTCGAAATCGGTCAGCACGGACACGGACGGCTCCAGCTCCACCTGGTGCAGCCCAGCTTCCAGGAAGAACCGCTTCAAATATCTGCCGATCCAGCGGTTGGTGAAGGATTCCTCCCAGGCGGTGGCAATGATTTTCGTCGCTTCCTCATCGCTGCCACTCACGGAGAATGTTCCCCAGTCATTGTCATAGGCGAGCAATGAACCACCAGGTTTGAGGACGCGAACCAACTCGCAAATGGCCCGGCGGGGGACGGCGATGTGCTGCAAGGTCCGGTCTACCCGGCAGCGATCGAAGCATTCATCTTTGAAGGGAAGTCGGCAGGCATCCGCCTTGGCAAACCGGACACGGAGACCGGCGGGGAGGCGTGCGACCGCTTGCTCGATCAAACGCATACTGGCATCCACTCCCACAAC
Organism: Chromatiaceae bacterium; assembly: GCA_016880695.1. Classification (GTDB taxonomy): domain Bacteria; phylum Pseudomonadota; class Gammaproteobacteria; order Chromatiales; family Chromatiaceae; genus JAEHCY01. The sequence continues at coordinate 2,938 of JAEHCY010000342.1, forward strand.
GAGGCCACGGGTGCCGACGCATGCCGCCATCCTGAAAGCGTCATCGGCCAATCCACAGCCAAGGTCCAACACGGACAAGCCGGCGGACAGGTTAAGCAGCTCGTAACTGCGCGCCTTGTATTCGCGGAAATAGGGTAATGAATCGAGCAGCGAGAGACACTGCCGATAGGCGGTTGCGTCGTCGCAACCGTCCACATCGGCAAATCCCGTCGCCAGATACTCCTGGCCCATGGGCGCTTACCTGAAGCACAAGTGCCAAACACACGACCATTCATCAGGACCGATACTGGCACGGTCCTAGGCGTTGATATCCCCATGCGTGCCGCGTCTGTCCATCGAACCTCGCCTGGTCAGAACGACATCCCTAGCTTCAAACCGCCGCCATAACTCTCGGAGTGGTTGGAGATGCTGCCAAAGACCTCGGCGCGCAGCATCAGACTCTGGCGCGTGAAAATATCGACGCCTGCGGCGATGTCGAAGCGGGTCCGATCCAGCCCGGTGCTGGCGGTGAAGGAGGTCACATCGCCAGGCGCCCCGGCGAATCGGCCCGTCACCGAGGGCCTGGTGTTGCCGAGGAACTGGGTAATGCCAAGCGTGAGCTTGGGACGCAGCAACAGGCCATCATCGGTCTCGATCTCCGTGGCGATATCGATGGCCGGTTGCAGGTTGAAGTAGGTGTCGTGCTGGCTGTCGATGCGCAGACGCAAGCCTTTGGTCCCGGATTCGTCGAAAGCGTCCATGGCGAGATAATCGACGCCGAGGTCCAGGCGCGGCTTGAAGCTCCAGCGGCCCCATTGGATGAGGTGGGAAGCGCGCAACTGAGCCGAGAACAACCACATCTGCTGGGTACCGCTGAGCGCGGCGCCCGGCCAAAGGGGGCGATCATTGTCGAAGTCGCCATAGCCGATGGCCACTGAGCCCGATAGCTCGGTGGCATCCCAGCTGCGCTTGGCCGAGACCCCGGCCTGGAACTGGCCGCCGTCGCTGCTGGCGTTACTGTGATCGACGTTCAGGTTTCGACCCTCATAGGTGAGCGCTCCACCCAGATGCCAGGCGTTGCCGACGTCGATCTGCCCGCCACCGGCGAGTTGCCAACTGTCTTCGTCGAAGCCCAGGTTGTCATGGGTCTCCCGTTGGGTGAAGCGCTGACCACGCAGGCGCAGCCAGCCGCATTGGCCCTGGTCGAAGAAGCGGTAGTCGCCAGCCCGCTCGGCGCAGCTCAGGAGCGCATCGTTGAAGGCAATCGTGGAGAGCAGGGAGACCATCTGGTTATTCACCGCGAGTTCGGCGCCCAGGGTATTCATGACCCGTGCGTAACTGCCCGGGTCCTCGATGGCGATCAGGCCCCTGGCGATGCCCGGGTCGAGCGCCTGGGAGCGGTAGATGTCGTGAAGGTGACCGGCAATGGCATCCTGATTGTCGTTGGTTGCTACCAGGATGTCGGCGTTGGCGAAATGGATGTCGTAGCCCAGATCTATGGTGCCGGGTGCAGGCTGGTGGAGCTGGTACTGGGCGACCGCAGAGCGGGGGTGCTCAAGAGCGCTGACTGACAGACCTCCGTTCGCAGCTAGGATCGGCACCGACTGGGCACCAGCCTTGGGCTGCCAAGGGTCGACGACGTTGACCACCACCCGCCCGCCGAGGTCAGCGCGACCGCCGACACTGAGCCGATCAGCCAGGCCGTTGCTGCCGGACCCGCCGGGGTTGAGATCGACGGTGAGCACGCCGCCACCGACCTGGGTCAGGTTGCCTGTCAGTCGCGTGCTGGCAACCTGACCCACGCCGCCCACGGCGAGGGTTCCCTCATTGTTCAGGGTCCGGACATCGAGCAGTTGGCCGGCATTGAGCAGGCCGCCGGGGCGGTTCAGTAGGTCGATTCGGGAGGGTCCCGAGTCCCGGCTGCTCCCGGTACGGCCGGCGGTCAGCGCGGATTCAGTGCCTGACACCGACCCGTTGATGGTCCCGTAGTTGGCGACGGTGGTGCCGACACTGGGGGCCGCGGCGAGGATCACATAACTTGCGGGATTGCCTTGCGTCAGTGTGCCGTAGTTCGTGATGCTGTTGGCCGCACCGTCGGCGACGAAGAGAGTGGCTTCCCCGTCGGCACCCGTGGCAACGGTTGCACCCTTGGCCACCGTGATCGCGATATTTCCATTGTTGGCTAAGAGGCCCTGGCTTTGGGCGGCGATGGCGACGCCGCCGCTGCCCATGGCGCGAATGTCGCCGTTGACCTGGATAGTCACGGTGCCCGCGGTGTCGCCCACTACGCTGCCCGAAACCGACTGGGCGAAGATCCCCCAGGCCTTGTCCCCGGCCAAGGACAGAGGCCCGTTGGTGGTGACGCTGACCGCCCCGCCGTTGCCGCCCGCCCCCGTGCTGCCGGCATAGCTGGCCGAGCCGCCGCTCAGCGCCCCGGAGATGCCCGCAACCCCGCCCCCGCCGCC
>JAEHCY010000343.1 GCA_016880695.1 Chromatiaceae bacterium
ATCCTGGGCAAGGCCCGCGCCTACGGTCTGCACACCGATTCCTCGCACCGCTTCGAGCGCGGCGTTGATCCCGAGCTTCAAATCCGCGCCCTGGAGCGAGCGACACAGCTCCTGCGCGACATCGCCGGCGGCGAGCCCGGCCCGGTGGTCGAGGCTGCCGCTCCAAGCCATATCCCTGAGCGCAAATCCGTGTACCTGCGACGGCAGCGGATCACCCGCCTGCTCGGCGTGGCGGTGGACGCTGTCGGCGTGGCGGACATCCTCACCCGCCTCGGCATGACGTTGACCGAAACGGCGGACGGCTGGGCGGTGACACCACCGAGTAACCGCTTCGACATTGCCATCGAGGCCGACCTGATCGAGGAGATCGGCCGGATCTACGGCTACCAGAACATCCCCATGACCCACGCACGGGCAGCGGCCACCACCCGGGCGCCGGCGGAGACGACTTTCGATCTCCACCGCGCGAAACAGGTGCTGGTGGATCGGGGGTTCCATGAAGTGGTCACCTACAGCTTCGTCAGCCCGGAGCTGCAGGCGCTGGTCGACCCCGAGCACCGAGGGATTGGGCTTGCCAACCCGATCTCCGCGGACATGTCCGTCATGCGCACCAGCCTCTGGCCGGGACTGCTGCAGACCGCCGCGCAGAACCGCGCGCGCCAGCAGGAGCGGGTACGCATCTTCGAGAGCGGCCTGCGCTTCCATGACGAGCAGGGCAAGATCCGCCAGCAGGCCCAGCTTGCCGCGCTGGTGTGTGGCAGCGCGCTCGACGAGCAGTGGGGCACTCGCTCCCGACCGGTCGACTTCTTCGATCTCAAAGCCGATCTGGCGGCGGTGATCGGACTCGCCGGCGCTGCGGATGCGATCTTCTTTGCGCCCGCCACCCATGTGGCGCTCCACCCCGGGCAGGCGGCGCGGATTCTGCGTACGGGCGAACCCATCGGCTGGATTGGCATGCTGCATCCGGCGCTTCGTGCCAAGCTCGACCTTGCGGGCGACGTGTTCCTGTTCGAGATCGCGCTGGCCGCCCTGGAACAGGGTGTGCTGCCGGGGTTCAAGCCCCTCTCCAAGTTTCCGGCCATTCGACGCGACATCGCTGTGGTGGTCGACCGCGACCTCAGCTACCGCGAGCTCCACGACTGCATACAAGCGGCTGCCCCCGAGTTGCTGCAGCGGATCGTCCTGTTCGATGTCTACACCGGTGATGGAATCAATTCAGGGCGAAAAAGTCTCGCTTTAGGATTGATTTTACAGGCGTCTTCTCAGACACTTACAGATGAGGAAGTCGATCGAGTGGTGCATCGCGTCCTCGAGCGGTTGAGCACCCGTTTTGGGGCGGTACTCAGAGCATAAACCATGGCACTGACCAAAGCAGAGATGGCCGAGCATCTGTTCGAGGAGCTCGGCCTCAACAAGCGTGAAGCCAAGGACATCGTCGAGATGTTCTTCGAGCAGGTTCGCCTGGCCCTGGAAGAGGGCGCTCAGGTGAAACTCTCTGGGTTCGGGAATTTTGATCTGCGCGTGAAGAAACAGCGTCCCGGGCGTAACCCGAAGACCGGCGAGGAGATCCCCATCTCCGCGCGGCGCGTGGTGACCTTTCGTCCCGGCCAGAAACTCAAAGCACGGGTAGAAGCTTATGCTAGAAGCGAGCCTTAGCACCGCCGAGCTACCCCCGATACCGGGAAAGCGCTACTTCGCAATCGGCGAGGTGAGCGAGCTGTGCGGGGTAAAACCCCATGTGCTGCGCTATTGGGAACAGGAGTTTACCCAGCTCAACCCGGTAAAGCGGCGGGGTAACCGCCGTTACTACCAGCGTCACGACGTCCTGATGATCCGGCAGATCCGCAATCTGCTCTATGACCAGGGCTTCACCATCAGCGGGGCGCGCCTGCAGCTCTCCGGCGAATCGGCGAAGCAGGACCTGACCCAGAGCCAACAGATCATCCGTCAGATGCGCCAGGAGCTCGAAGAGGTTCTGCACATCCTGCGGCGTTGATCGGGTTCTGGTTTGACAAGATTAACCGATCCGACTAGCATTGCCGGCTCCGGGGCGTAGCGCAGCCTGGTAGCGCACCTGAATGGGGTTCAGGTGGTCGGAGGTTCAAATCCTCTCGCCCCGACCAAGCAAAACAAGCGGTTAGCGGAGAAATCTGCAGCCGCTTTTTGTTTTTCTGGGGGTCTTATCGGGTTGGCTTGCCGGAGATTACCGCACCCAAGATTCCGGCGATCTGGGAATGCGGAGTCGCCGCGAACCGCAACCCAATGATCCAGGATACGCAGGACTTGACTGCTAGGCTTTGCGACCCCACAACTTTTTAGCTGGCCGGGCGATAACGACCCCAAAATGTATTCAACTCCCCGAACATCGACGGATCGCTGCGGATGGTGCGGTGGATGAATTGTTGGGCTGTACCCCGTTGAATATTGATTGGCGACGAGCGCTATTCTTGGAGGGACACGATTTCTCTACTCCTTACGCCCGCTATGAACAGTAACCTATTGAAATGACTTGTATTAGAACAAGTTATTTGGGAATCCCAAGGTTCCTTCACGTCTTCGCCGCCGCGGCTGCTCTTGCTTGTTCAGCGGTTTGGGCTGCCACCCCACCGGCAATGCCTGCCGCATCCTCCGGCGGCGGGAGTCCGCGGGAGAATCCGGTCGCGGCGTATCGGGCCATGTCGGCCAGCAAGGCCCGCAACTATGAAAGAGCGCAGGATATTTCACCCCGGCAGATGGTCATTCTGCTCGAAGTCTCCGAGCGCACCGGGGGCAGCCTGGGGCAGGCGCTGGCGACCGGAGAGTTGGAAAGTGCCCATACCTGGAACGACCACGTCCGCCCCCCCCTGGAGAACGGGACTCTCGGGTCGGCCACCGGAGTCTGGCAGTTCCTGCCTGGGACATTTCACCGAATCATCGCCGCGTTCGGGGCGCGACTGCTCACCGCGAGTGATGCAGATGCGGATACGGGTCGGGACCGTCTGGATTTGGGAGAGGGCCCTTTCACCGATGCAAAGGTGCGCAGCCTCATTCAGGAAACGGTAGAAGGCAAACGAGGGACGGAGGATGAAGAGCTCCAACTCTTGCGTCACAACTTCGCGGTGCTGGCCTTCGCCAAACACTACCTGAGCGTTGACTCGGGCGCGACTACTCCGGGAGAAGATTATTTGTACCACTTCCTGGGAGCGACAGAGGGCCGACGGGTGCTGGCGCTGGCACGGGGAGAAGGGCGGAATACGCTGAGTGTCAAGTCTGCCAAGGTGCCGGCAACTCCTCTGGAGACGATGCCGGAACCACCAGCCGCGGACGCGGTGACGGCAATAGCGAAAGCCGAACCGGAGGCGAAAGCGACAAAGCCGACGACAAAGACTAAAGAAGCCCAGGCGAAGCCGAAGGCAACGGCAAGAACGATACCGATCGCCAAAGCGGAAGCAAGACCGAAAGCTCAGGGAATTCCACCGACTGCACCTCGGGTCGCCGCCAAAAGTGCTGTCGTGTCCCCGGTTGCTTCTTCTCGGCCGCTGCCGGCTTCCGCTGGGAAGGGGCAGGGCAAGAAACCCGAGCTGCCACCGGGATACCGGATCAGGGCGATTTTCAGCACCAGGGCCGCCCTGCAGAGCGTGCCTTCGAGCGGCGGGGCTCTCCCGATTGCGTACCAAGCGGTTCCTGGCCTCCCCGCGCGGGCTTCAGCAACACAGCAGGCGCAAGAGAAAAGCGAAGAGCCACCCGCAGGGTCGAAGAAGAAGGCGGCTGTGGAAGCAAAGCCCGCCCCGCGGCCCGCACCTGCGGTTGCCGCCGCGCCCGCTCCGTCGTCGCAGATCGTTCCTGATGCACCGCCGCCGGTTCTGTTCGAATGGGACACGGAGAGAAAGGGAGCGC
>JAEHCY010000344.1 GCA_016880695.1 Chromatiaceae bacterium
CCTTGCCGCCACCCGACACCAGGGCCGCACCCCGGCATGACCTCATGCCGTTGTAGGAAGCACGGATCTGGGCCACATGGGCACCGCCAGCGCAGGCCAGACGAGCAACCCGCTTCTCCTGCTTGCCGATGTCGACACCCAAAAACTGGGCGATCACCTGGTTCATGTCCCTGGTGTTGACCGTGCACTGACTGGGGGTGATCTGGCCGTTGACCAGCTTCTCGGCGAAGGAGCGGCAGCCGGGGGTGCCGCAGGCACCGCAGTTGGCCTTGGGAAGAAGATCCTCGACCTGGTCGATACGTGGATCCTCGTAAACGTAGAGCTTTTTATCGGCGACGACGAGGACAGACGCCAGGAGCAGGCCCAGCACCGCCATAAAGCCAACAGAGATTTCGATGAACTCGATCGATCCCATATCGCACCCCCGTTGTCGCGAATCAGCCCCGCAGCTTGCCGGCCCTACGGATTGGCCGCTGATCAGGCTTGCTTGTCTCGAAGTTACCCGCACCCCCCTGCGACGCCACGTGCCTCGGGGTGAGGGCTCGCCTCAAATGCTTTTCCCCCATAATAAGGGGGAGACGACCCGGTGACTAGTGGTTTTCCCTTACAGGATGTCCCGTATTGATCTGTGCGGTACTGCTCGTTTGTTGCAGTGCACTATGGAATAGTGTATGGATTTCCTCTGTTAAGCACCGCGAATTCTTTCAATGTTTATTATTGGTTTCTATAGTTACTATATTTTAATGTTCTTATTTACTCACCTCGTCGCCCTGCCCCTGGATCGCGGTCCGCGGCGAAACTCCCCCTCAACCCGACGCTCGGCATCCGCTCCGAGGCGGTTAACCATTCCGCCTGGGCGTCCCGAGACCGGATCACCTCCTGTCCGCATCACCCATTGCCCTCGATGACCACACCGCCCGAGCCCGCCAAAGCGTTTCCACCCACCGCCGTGCTGGGCCTGGGCCTCATGGGCGGCGCCATCGCCCTACGGCTGCATCGCCAAGGGGTGGGCGTGATCGGCTGGAACCGCACCGCCGAAAAGACCAGGCCCCTTGCCGGGGAGGGTCTGCCGGTGGCCCGACACCTCCAGGACGTGCTGCTCCCCGCTCGGGTCATCCTGCTCGTCCTCAGCGACGCCCGCGCCATTGAGGAGACCCTGTTCTCGGCGGTGACCGCCCCCCTGCTCGCGGGGAAGACCCTGCTCCAGATGGGCACCATCGCCCCCGAAGAGAGCCGCGCCATCGGCGAGCGCCTGACCCTCGCGGGCGGGCACTACCTTGAAGCGCCGGTGTTGGGCAGCCTGCCCGAGGCGTTCTCGGGTAACCTGATTGTCATGACCGGCGGCGATCGGGTCCTGCACGAACGCCTCCTGCCGCTGCTCTCCCACCTCGGAAAGGCGATCCGCCACATCGGCGGGGTCGGACAGGCGGCTGCGCTCAAGCTCGCGATGAACCAGCTCATCGCCGGACTCACCGCCAGCTTCTCCCTCAGTCTGGGGCTGGTGCGGGCTGAAGGCCTGGAGGTGGACAGCTTCCTGGAGCTGCTGCGCCAGAGCGCCCTCTACGCCCCCACGTTCGATAAGAAACTGGCCAACTACCTTAGCCACGACTACGCCAGGGCCAACTTCCCGCTCCGGCATCTCTTGAAGGACATCCACCTGTTCGAGCGGGTAGCGGGTCTGCGCGGCCTCGATACCGGCCTCCCCGCCACCCTCGCCGCCGCCTGCCAGCGGGGTATCGAGGCCGGTGACGGCGAGGCGGATTATTCGGCCCTCTACGAAGCCCTTACCCGCAAGGCCTGAACCGCCGGTCCCCACCCAAACCGCCCAGCCATCCCCGCATCCGCGCCATGAGCCTCCGCTTCCAAGCACAGCCCGGCCGCTACGAGCGCCACCTGCAGCGCCGCCACGAAAACCCCCTGTTCCGCACACCACCCGAGGCAATCGGGCGCGAGCAGCTCACCGCGGCGCGGCGCCAGGACCAGGCCGAGGCGCTGGAGTTTCAGCGGCAATTCCGCACCCTGGTCCAGAGCGCGGCGGAGCTGCGGCCCAACGAGCCGAGCGAACGGGTGCTCACCCTCAAGGAATCGCTGGAGCAGGCCTACGAGCAGGCCGCCGGCCTTGGCGACGACCAGGGCCCGGCGAAGCGGGCCCTACGCACTCTGATCGAGGTGATCATGCGCTCGATCTGGCGCGGTGCCGCGGGCGATCCCCTGGCCCATCACGAGCTCGAGCAGGAGGAAACGGCGCGCAGCCTGCACTTTGGGCTTCTGGAGCACCGGCTCGTCGCCGACCTGCTCCACCCGGCCTCGCCCATCGGACCCGAGGACCTCGCCCCAACCCTGCTCAGCGCGGCCCCCGAGGCCCTCGCCGCCGCCCTGCAGCTATTGGACTCCGGCGAGCTCACCGCCCTGGCCAACGACGCCCGGGACCTGCTAACCCGGCTCCAGCAGCAAGGCTATGCGCTTCCCGAGTGCTGGCAGCGCCTTGGGATAATCGAGCGACACGCCGGCCGGGCTAACCAGGGGCAAGCCACTGGCTGAGTGGGTGGCGAAAAAATCTTCGCGAGCGGCCGGGCAGCAGGCGCCCGCA
>JAEHCY010000345.1 GCA_016880695.1 Chromatiaceae bacterium
ACGCCTGGCCGCTTCCAAGCCCAGAGGATTGCGCGGATGTCGAAATCCCCGCCTCCGGTGGTCGGCACCCTCGCGATGCCCGCGAGCGCCGCAAATTCGACCCAGCTCAGTGCCTGATGCGCGCCTTGGCTGACGGCGCCCAGAAATAGCCCGCGAAGCGAGCGCGACACAACGAAAGGGAGCACAGCGGGCCTGGGCCCGCGCAGAGGCCACGCCCAGGAACGGTGGCGTGGCGCGTCGGAAACGCTTCAGGCCGCTTGGCGGTTGTTCAGAAAGGCGGTCGCCACCGCCTCTGCCACGTCCTTACCGTAGGTACGCAGGGTGTGAATGATCACGGCGCGCAGCGCCGTGCTGTCCTGCAGCTCCAGCAACAAGGCCGCGGCGGTCTCGGTGTCGCCAGCGGCAAGCAGGGGCTCCATCCGTTCGATAACGCTTTGCGTAAGCTCACGCATTGGTGTACTGCCTAGAGGGGTGGATTGGGATGGGCATATTATATTGTGCAGCGCAATATTAAGCAAAACCGAATATTGCTGTGCAGCAAAGAATACCCTGGAAGAACCACTTGACAACCGGACCAGAAAGCCCGGCTAAGCGTGCGGCACCGCCCGACATCGGAGGCAGCTGACCCGCACCGCTCGCCCACACCGCGCAAACCAGCAAGGTCACTGATAGAGTTGATCTCCGATCCAAAGCATAGGATCTGTCCCAACCGGCGAATTTCGCGCCAATCGGCCATACTCCGAAATTCTGTAGCAACCACCCCAAAATTTGCCCGAGCCGCAACGGGCAAGGCCTCCACCACAGCGGGTTTTTACTAGCCGGCTATCGGGATATCAATAGGTTAGCAATGAAAAAGAACAGAAATCGTCTCTTTTTTCCCAGGTGAGTTGCGGAAGTCGGGTTAGGCTACAGGCTCAGTCTTGTCGGACTCGTCGCCCTGCTGCCCTGCCGTTGCGCGCCCACCGCAGAAATCGCAGCTCGGATGTAGGCCGCAATCCGGGCACCCAATCGGAGAGATCCCGCGATACGCCGCGTCTTGGCTACTCGGGATGAACGAGAATCTCACCAGGTGAGGTGCCGGTCGCCCCGAGCAGGCCGTAGAGCCACCGTATCCAGGGGCCAGAGACCAGAAACCGTGGAATCTTGGGTGAGCGCCTCAGGGGCCGCGACATCACAGCCGCTTCCGCATGAGGATCTCGTCCTCGCCGGCTATCACCAGGTCGGGAAGAGTACCGATGGGGACAAATCCCCGGTCCAGGTAGAACCGCAGCGCCCGGGCGTTAAAGGCGGAGACCAGGAGCCAGAGGTTGCCGGTGCGTTCCCGGTAGCTCGCCTCCAGGTGCCCCAGTATCGCCTTGCCCACCCCTTGGTTCTGGGCCGCGGGCAGCACGGCAAAGAGCTCGACATAGGCCCCGCGCAGCCAGGGATAGCGGATGGTTGCGAGACCGAGCGTCTCCCCGGCGCGCAGCAGGAGATAGCGGAGCAGGTCTGGGTGTTGGATCTGGAGGCCCCGAGACAGGGCCTCGGCGCTGTAGCCCAGCCTCGTCCAGGGCTCCATCTGGGCCAGGACACCAGCGATGGTGGCCGCCGAGGTGGGCTCCAGGGCCGGGACCCGGACGATTTCCAGCTCCGCGCCGCTCACCCGCCGGTCCCCCGGCCGAATTGTTTGTCGTAGCGCAGGTTGTCCCCCGGGCGGACCTCGTAGCATTGGTCCACCGCAATCGGTCTGCCGGCGTCGAGAAGCTCGCTTAGGGTGACGAAGCGGTAACCCTCGGCCTGCAGTTGCGGGACGAAGCGCGGCAGAGCCTCGGCGGTGTGCCAACCGCGTCCGTTGGCGTGGGCCACTACGATGGCCCCGCGATTGCCTTTGACCCCGGCACGCACGCCGCGCGCGATGCCCTCGGCGCTTTGGGAGCGGTCGGGGTCGGCGGTCACCAGGCTCCACTGGATGGCGGCAAGGCCGAGATCGGCGACCCCCGCGAGGATCTCGCTGCTACAGGTTCCGTAGGGGAAGCGGAAGAGGGTCGGCCAGGCCGGGATGCGCGCCCACTCCGCCGGCCCCGCCTCGGCCGCGCAGGAGCGCTCCCCGAGGGCGCGGCGCAGGACCTGGTATTGCGCCTGGGTCATTAGGATCTGCTTGTGATCGGGTTCAGCGGCCGGGTTTTGTCCGGAGACGAGAAAACCGCCAAGTATGTCAACTCGCCGGAGACGCCGATTTTCCTCAAAAGCAAAGTCTTCTACGGACTCGACAAAT
>JAEHCY010000346.1 GCA_016880695.1 Chromatiaceae bacterium
ACAGGGGCCCACCATTCGCGGCGGGGGCGCCGCCGCTACCGGCGGTTTCCGTCATCAGTCCGACCAGGGCACCGGAGTCGATTCCCGCCGATAGAAAGGCCCCCACCGGCACGTCGGCGACCTGGTGGTGGCGGACGGAGTCGCGCAGGGCTTCGCGGATCGCTTCGGAAGCCGCTCCGGCAGCCGTGTCCGTCGGATGGGCCGCGGCATCCCGCCACCTCTCGGCAATCGAGAAGTAGGACCGCGGCGCACCGCACCCGCGGTGGTCCACCCAGAGCGAGCTACCGGCCGGCAGGGCGCGCACATCGCGAAGGATGGTGTGGGGCTCCGGCACGCTGCCAAAGAGGAAGAAGCCGGCCTCCCCGGCGGGGTCCCGCTCGGCGGAGAGGGCGCCGCCGGCCGCCAGCGCCTTCACCTGGGAGGCAAAGCGCAGGGTGCGGCCCTGGTCCGCGTAGTAGAGGGGCTTGATGCCGTAGGGGTCGCGCGCAAGCAGCAGCCCCCGGCACTCTCCATCCCACAGACCGAAGGCGAACATGCCGCGCAGGTCATGGAGCATGGCCGAGCCCTTCTCGGCATAGAGGTGCAGCAGGACCTCGGTATCCGATTCGGAGCGGAAGCGGTGACCTTTGGCCTCCAGGTCCAGCCGCAGGGCGCGGTAGTTGTAGATCTCACCGTTGAAGGCGATGGCGAGACCGCGCCCGGCGTCGATCATGGGCTGAGCGCCCCGCGCGGAGAGATCGATGATCGAGAGCCGCCGGTGGCCCAGACCCAAACGGCCGTCGTCGCTGTACCACTCGCCCTCGCCGTCGGGTCCGCGGGCGGCCATGTGGTCGCGGATACGCCGGAGCTCGCGCCGATCGACCTCCCGGGCCTTCGGGTGGTAGGCATAGATACCGGCGATGCCGCACATGGGGTGTGGGGGATGATCAGTGGAACAGAGACGCGCCGCAGAGCGGTTCCCCGCTCTTGAAAATCGACCGCGGCCTTTGCCCCGGCCGCTAACCCAGCGACAAGTTTCCTTTCCCAGAACCGCGCCCGCGCTCCACCTCGCGCCTGAGCTCAGCAATCTCGCGCTGGATGCTCTCATGCTCGGCGAGCTTGCGCTGCAGGAACCGCAATGTCACCCGCGCCTTCTCCTCGATCCCGCCGGGGGTCAGGAGGTATGCATAGGCCAGCTTATTGTGACTGTTCCTGAAGTTCTGCACCTTAACCCAGCCCCTCTCCACCAGGCTGTTCAGGCAGTAGTTGACCTTGCCGAGACTGACTCCGAGTTGCCTCGAGAGCTCGCGCTGGGAGATGTCGGGGTTCTGCTCGAGCAGTTTCAGCAGACGGTAGCTGAGCTCTTCGGTCATATCGGCGAAGGGGTGGATGCGAGGCGCTGGGGCGCCGGATTCTGGCACGCTACCGCCCTGCAGAGCACCGAGAGTGCCCCGCATGGAGGTGGAGGGTATCGCGGGTGAGCGCCGGTCTAGGCGGCTACGCCGACGATCTGATCGGTGGCCAACCGCACCCGGTTGGCGCGGCCCAGAAAATCAAGGAGCAGAATCACCCGCCCCTCTCCGC
>JAEHCY010000347.1 GCA_016880695.1 Chromatiaceae bacterium
TCCGTGGGCATGGTGCGCAGCGCGCGCTCCACCTGGGGCAGCTCATCGCGCAGGGCGATGGTGTTGTGGTAGGACTTAGACATCTTCTGCCCGTCCAAGCCGGGCATCTTCGATGCCTTGGTCAGCAGCGGCCGCGGTTCGGGCAGGATGACCCGACCGCCGCCCTCGAGGTGGCCGAGCAGGCGCTCACGGTCCGCCGGCGAAAGGTTGCCTTGAGCCCCGATCAGGGAACGCGCCGAGCCGAGCGCCTCTTGATCGCCCCGCTCCTGGAAGCCGCGGCGCAGCTCGTCGAATGCCTTGGCGTTCTTCTTGCCCATCTTCTGCTTAGCCTGCTCCACCTTGAGCGCAAAGTCGGGGTCACGGCCATAGAGGTGATTGAAGCGCCTGGCGACCTCGCGGGTCAGCTCCACGTGTGCCACCTGATCCTCGCCCACCGGCACCTGGGACGCCTTGTAGATGAGGATGTCGGCGCTCTGCAGCAGCGGATAACCGAGAAACCCATAGGTGGCCAGGTCCTTGTCTCTGAGCTTCTCCTGCTGGTCCTTGTAGCTCGGCACCCGCTCCAGCCACCCCAGCGGGGTGATCATCGAGAGCAGCAGGTGGAGCTCGGCGTGCTCCGGGATACGGGACTGGATGAACAGGGTGGCCTTGGTAGGGTCGATGCCGGCGGCGAGCCAGTCTACCACCATGTCCCAAACGCTCGCCGGGATCAAACTGGGATCATCGTAATGGGTGGTGAGGGCGTGCCAGTCGGCGACGAAGAAAAAACACTCGTAGTCGTGCTGCAGCTCCAGCCAGTTCTTGAGCACACCGTGATAATGACCCAGATGCAAACGCCCCGTGGGCCGCATCCCCGATAGCACGCTTGAATGATGATCCGCAACCGAGCTCACTGGGGGGGCTCCCTCACGTCGAAAAGGCTAGTGGAAGAAGGACTCGATGACCGCGTAGCCCCCCGGAAGCAGGGAGACCGCGAGGACAACGGCGGGCAACAGCAAACGGCTCAAGATACCGGTGACCAACAACCCAAGCAAGATGGCCATGCCGTAGGGCTCCAGGCGCGAGAAGCCGACCGACCATCGCGGAGGCAACAGCGCCCCGAGCACCCGCCCCCCATCCAGGGGTAGGAGTGGGAACAGGTTGAGGACCATCAGCCAAACGTTGATCAGGACGCCGAAGAGCCCCATCAGCTGCAGTGGAATCGCCACCCAGCTTAAGGTTCCCTCCAGACTGAGGCCCAGCTTGATCGCCAGCCCCCAGCCGATGGCCATCACCAGATTGGCACCCGGCCCAGCCAATGCGACCAGCGCCATGTCGCGGCGAGGCTGCCGGAGGTTGCGCCAGTTGACAGGTACCGGCTTGGCCCAACCGAAGAGGAAACCGCCCCCCCCGCCGAGCGACGAAAGCAGCAAGATCCCGAGCGGTACCAGGATGGTACCGACGGGATCGATGTGCTTGAGGGGGTTGAGGGTTACCCGCCCGAGCATCTCGGCGGTCCGGTCCCCAAGCAGCTTGGCGATCCAGCCATGGGCCGCCTCGTGGACCGTGATCGCAAAGAGCAGGGGCAGGACCATGACCGCCAGGCGCTGGACGTCGCTCACTACCTCCATCGATGCATCCCAGGGGCGGGCGGGACTACTGCTCGAACACCGAGGTATCGCCCTTGCCTCGGCGAACGACCTCTGGCGTCTCCCCCGTCATGTCCACCACCGTGGTGGGCTCCAGTCCGCAAAAACCGCCGTCGATCACCAGATCCACCTGGTGATTAAGGATCTCGCGCATTTCATAGGGATCGGTCAGGGGCAGTTCATCGCCGGGGAGGATGAGCGTGGTGCTCAGCACGGGCTGCCCGAGCTCAGCGAGCAGCGCCAGACAGGTGACATGGTCGGGAACACGGATACCAATGCTTTTGCGCTTTGGGTGCATCAAGCGCCGGGGTACCTGCCGTGTGGCCTGATGGATGAAGGTGTAGGGCCCGGGCGTGAGCGCCTTCAGCAGGCGAAAATCCTGGTTATCGATGCGGGCGTAGGTGGTGATCTCCGAGAGGTCTCGGCAAACCAAGGTGAAATTGTGCTTCTCATCCACCTGACGGATGCGGCGGATGCGCTCCATCGCATCCCTCCCTCCGATCTGGCAACCGAGGGCATAACAGGAATCGGTGGGATAGATGATCACACCGCCTTCTAGAACGATATCCACCGCCCGCCGGATCAGACGCGGTTGGGGATTGTCCGGATGGATCTGAAAGAACTGCGCCAAAACTCTGAGCCTCTGGACTAACCCACGGCCGCCTGCGGCTCCGGGAGCCAACTGGCCGCACGCCAGATCGGGGCACAGATGTCCGGCAGATTGGGCACCCTACCGAGCTCCACATAGGTGCTCTCGGGGCCGTGGTAATCCGAGCCGGCCGAGGCCAACAGCCCCGCCTGCTGCGCATGGCGCGCCATGACGAAGACCTCCTCCGGGCTATGACTGCCCGATACGACCTCCAGTGCCTCGCCCCCCGCCTCGGCGAACTCCCTGATCAACCCCAGGAGCTTGCTGCGCGTGAGCCGATAGCGGGCCGGATGGGCAAGGACCGCTTGGCCGCCGGCAGCCAATATCCAGCCGACCGTCTCCTCGAGGGTGGCCCATTCGCCCGCCACATGGCCCGGCTTCCCGCTCACGAGATAACCCTGGAAAACCTCGCGCTCGCTTCGCGCCACGCCCGCCTGGACAAGGAAGCGGGCGAAATGGGTACGGCTGATGAGCCGACCGTTGGATAGCGCCCGCGCACCCACGAAGGCATCGGCAATCCCCGCCTTGCCAAGTCGCCGGCCCATCTCCTCGGCGCGCCAGTCGCGAAATGCGCGCAACCGGGCCAACCCCCGCGCCAACTCGCAGGCCGATGGGTTGATGTTCAGCCCCACCACGTGAACGGTCCGGCCGCCCCAGGTCACGGAGATCTCTACCCCGGGGATCAGAATCAGGCCCGCGCGGACAGCCTCCTGCTCGGCCTCGGCGATACCCTCAAGGGTGTCGTGATCGGTGACCGCCAGCATCCGGATGCCGGCCGCGCGCGCGCGCCGCACCAGCGCCGCCGGGGTGAGGGTCCCGTCGGAGGCAGTGGTGTGGGAATGCAGATCGGGCTGTACAGACATGGCGGTATTCTACCCGAAAGGTCGGAGATCGGACCGGATGAGCACGTCAGCAGGTTGGGGGTCTCGCAAGACGCCCGGGTCTTCTGCTGCTATCATGCCGCCCGATGCTCCTTGCCGCCGACATTGCTCAGATTGCGGCGGCTGCCGCCTCTGCAGTCGCTCGACTCGAAGAGGCTGCCGACGAGAACCGCGCGGCGGTATCCCAAGCCTCTGATGCGCCCATCGAAGTGCTGATCGCCGCGCTCACTAAACTCCTCAGCCTGTTGCGGGAGCTTGAGGAGCAGCGGACCGGCAGGGAACCGAGCCCCGGGGCTCCACTTGGGCCCCAGGACATCGGGGTGCTAGGCGATTACGGTACCGACCTTCTGAGCCAACTCTCTGGCTGGGCCCGCCGACTCAACCAGAGCGCGCTGGCCGAAACGTTCGAGCGCCTGAGTCTCCCCTTGGCTTGTTGGATTGCCCGCCAGGGAGGCGAGATTGCCAACCTGGTACCGGTGGTCAACACCGCTGCCGCGCTGGCGAATGGCTTACGTCATCCACCGGACCTGGAGCGGCTGTTTTTGGCTTTGAGCGAGATCATCACAGCGATCAGCCCCTCGGTCAGTCAGGACCTGGACCGGTCGAACCCCGGGCGTCCCTGGCGCATTCTGCTCATCAACCACGCCATTGTCGCCACACGGACCCGCCAGCCGAGGCTCATGGAGATTGGGTTCCGCGTCCTGGCCGAGCACCTACCCGAAGACGCGCCCGCGTTCTTCCGCGAGGGAATGGAGCAGATGCATGCACTGAACTACCCCGATGCGGTGCGTCGGGTCATGCAGCGCTATTTTGACGCATGCTCTAATACCAGCCCGCTCCATTAGGAACGCAGAGTATCCGATCGATGAAATTTCTCGCGGACTTTTTTCCGATCCTGCTGTTCTTTCTGGTCTATAAGCTCTACGGCCTCTACGTCGCCACAGCAGTCGCGATCTTGGCCTCCATCGGACAGGTGGGCTTCTTCTGGTTGAAGAACCGCCGAGTGGAGACCATGCACCTGGTCACGCTCGTGCTGCTGGTGGTTTTTGGCGGGCTCACCATCGCCCTGCAGGACCGCACCTTCATCATGTGGAAGCCCTCCATCGTCAACTGGCTGTTCGCGGCGGGGTTTCTCACCAGCCAGTTCGTTGGCGAACGCCCCCTGATCGAGCGGATGATGAGCCACGTCATCGAGGTGCCGCCGACGATCTGGCGCCGACTCAACCTGCTGTGGGTGGTGTTCTTCACCCTCATGGGAGTGGCCAACCTCTTCGTGGCCAACGGTTTCTTTGTCGCGGAGAACTCGCTCCTGGCGGCCGCCGGCACCAGCGCCGATATCGATCTCACCCGGTGTAGCGAACTTTTCACGGGTGGGTTACTCGATCTCTGTCTCGAGGCGCAGCAACGGGAAGCCACTTGGGTCAATTTCAAGCTGTTCGGCATGATGGGCCTCACCCTGGCCTTCGTTATACTGCAGGCCTTTTATCTGGCTCGGCACATCAAAGACCAGGAATCTACAAAGGAGGTCACCTAATTGCTCTACGCAATCATCGCCCAGGACCAGGAGCACAGCCTGCAGGCCCGCCTCGCCGCCAGACCCGCTCACCTTGAGCGACTCCGTACCCTTCAGGACGAGGGGCGTCTGGTCCTCTGCGGGCCCCACCCTGCCATCGACAGCGAGGACCCCGGAACTGCCGGCTTCACCGGCAGTCTCATCGTGGCGGAGTTCCCCGATCTCGAGTCTGCTCGGGCGTGGGCCGCCCAGGATCCCTATGTGGCAGCCGAGGTCTACCAAGACGTCGTGGTCAAACCCTTCAAACGCGTCACGCCCGCCTGAGGGCGCGGGGTGAGTTGTTTCTTCTATTGATATGTCAACCCAAGGAAGCCTACCGATGAATCCCAGACCCAAAATCCTGTGGCTTGCCGTCACTGGTCTATGCCTCGGCCTGCATCTCCCGTCCGGAGCGGTCAGTGCCGCCGATCCCACCGCGGCCCCAGTCGCGCCCACCGCCCCCGCCGCGGTAGAGAAGCCCCAGTGGATCATGACCATCAACGGTCGCACAGTGAGCGCCGAGGAGTTCAATCTGTACTACACCGAGCGGCTGCGACAGTCTCGCGGACAACCCTCCGCCGAGATTCAGAACCAGGTCATGAGCGACCTGATCAATTTCGTGCTGGTGTCCGACGATGCCCGCCAGCGCGGTGTTGACAAGCAGCCGGAGGTTCAGGCCGGGCTCAAGCTGCAGCAGGATCAGTTGCTCTCGCGCCTGGCGATGCAGGCCGTAGCCGCAAGCCATCAGCCTTCCGACGAAGACCTCAAGAAGGCCTTCGATGCCGATTACGCCAAGCGCTCGGCGATCGAGTACAAAACTCGCCACATTCTGGTGCCCTCCGAGGATGAGGCCAAGGCGGTGATCAAGAAACTGGAGGGGGGGACCCCCTTCGCCGATCTGGCCAAGGAGCAAACCGGCGGATCGAGAAGCGAGGACCTCGGATGGGTGGACCCAGGCGACCTGGTCCCTCCCTTCGCCGAGGCCCTCAAGACCATGAAGCCCGGTACCACATCAAAGCAGCCGGTCAAGACCGATTTCGGCTGGCATGTGATCCTGCTCGAGGAGACCCGCGAAGCCAAACCCCCGACGTTCGATGAGGTCAAGGCGGAGATCGTGGCGTCGCTCAAGCAGCAGGCCATGACCCAGTACCTCACCGGACTGCGGGAGAAAGCCAAGATCGAATTCAACCCCGCCCTCACGGCGAAGCCCAAGCCTGCAGACGCCCCGGGCAAGCAAGCTACCGAAGATAAGCCAGCCGCGAAGAAGTAGGCCCTCACTCCCGACACTGGGCACAGGGAGGTGCCCGCGCGCCGAACCACTCGGCACTACAACCTCCCCACTCCACCGTCACACTGGTTCCTTGATACTGGGCGCGTCTCAGGAATAGACAATGCAGAGAATGTTGTTTAGTAATTTGCCTATTCTCTAATATATTTGCAGCCCAGCATGACCTGTCACGGCTTACGTCTCGGGATTCTCACTTCGGCGGCGCTGTTGCTAAGCGCACTGGGACTGGGGTGGCTCACCCCCGCCCTTTGGGGTGCCACAGTGACGACTGCATACCTGGGGCTCTTGTCGCTGTTCGCAGCGCTCGCGGTCCTCGCGAGTACGCTGCTGCTGAGCCTACTGCCCGGCGCTGCGCAACGACGTTCGGAGTGTCTGCGCTGAGAGACGCAGAGCGTCACCGGATTGCCCTTACAAACACCGGCTGCCAACACGCGACTCTCCGCCCGTCTGAGCGGCAGCGGGGGCCTAACGTTCGCCAGCAAAAAACTTTCCTGCTACCCCAGGCGCCAGTCCAAACTCCTCTTCCACCATCCGGTTCCATGCCTCGCGCTTGAAGGTCTGCCGGTCCGGCACCTTGCGGTGGACGAGGTTGTAGTGACAGTCGATGCAGGTCTTACCCTGGGTCTCCTCCAGGTGGATGGCCGCCGTATCCGCTCGCTTACCCTGAATCGCCGTGAGCTCGTGGCAGCGCCTACAGGTGGCCGAATCCCGCTCCCTGAACCACTGGCGAGCATGGAATGCCGCCTCGGGTAAGTGCAAGAGATTAATCACGGGGTCGTCGTAATCCGGGCCAATCCACTGCTTGAAGAGGTCCTTGGTTCCCATGGCATGATCCCGGGTCGCCGCAAAAATACCCTCGGAGACATGACAGTCGCCGCAGGATGCGCGCACCCCAGAAGCGGAGTTGTAATGGACCGATCCCCGATAGGTCTGCTCCGCATAGGCCATCGAATGACAGCTGGTGCAGAACTCATTACTGCTGGTGAAATGGTCGAACTCAATCAAAAACACCATGATAGCGATTCCCCCAAGGCCCCCGAGCACTAGGGCAATCAGGACCTGGTGGGTAATGAAGCCCGGCAAGCGAAGCCTAGCCATCGCTGGTCCCCGTCACACCGAAGCCGAGGATCGGATTGCCCGCGCCGGGGTTTCCCAGCCACTGGTGGGGTTTCTGGCTCGTGACGTGGCGCTCGATGATGGCCTCGGCCTCGGTACCCGCA
>JAEHCY010000348.1 GCA_016880695.1 Chromatiaceae bacterium
ATTGCCCCCCGATGCCTTCACCCCGCCGCCATGGCACATCGCGCACCGAAGGCCATAGATCGCGCCACCGTCCTTTGCCTGAGCCTCGTCTATCCCGAGGCCCGGGTCATCCACCGGGTTGAATGAGAAATCCGGGCCGGGCGTCGGCGGCAACCTTGCAGCCCCGTCCAGCTTGAACGTAAGCAGGCGCCGCGGGTGCACTCCGTATTTCCAGCCGAGAGCGTTGGCGAACCTGGCTTCGACGCCACCGCCATAGCCGGCCAGGATCGAGATCTGCTGATGGCTGCCTGCGGCGTAAGTGACTGGTGCGGCCATCACCCCGACTCCGGCATTGAACGACCACAGGCGTTCGCCACTATCGGCGTCATAAGCGGCAAAGAGCCCCCCGGCGGTGCCCCGAAACACCAGCCCGCCCGCCGTCACCATCGTCCCGCCGTTGTAGAGGGTGTCGTGCTTTACGCGCCACTTTTCTTTCTGCTTGACAGGGTCCCACGCCAGCAGCCAGCCCTTGCCTTCGTCGGGGTCTTCGATGCCGAGTTTCAGATCGAGCCAGCCGCTCCCCGCGAGCGGCGCGTAACCCATGCCGGCTTGCATGGTCGGAATATAGGCCAGCCCCGTACGCGGACTGTAGGACATCGTCTGCCAGTTGTGCACGCCCCAGGGACTTGGCCAGAACGAAACAGGGCCATTCTCGAATCTGATGCCAGGCGCCTCGAGCGGGCGCCCGGTCTTCAGGTCGATCCTTGTGGCCCAAGTCACCTTGCCGATCTTGCGAGGCTCATTGACCAGGGTGCCCGTTTCCCGGTCAAGCACGTAGAAAAAGCCGTTCGTGGGCGCCTGCATCAGCACCTTGCGCGGTTTGCCGTCGATTTCGATCGTCGCCAGGATCATGTTGGAAGTGGCCTTGAAGTCCCACGATTCCCGTGGGTTGACCTGGTAGTGCCAGCGATAGCTGCCGGTGTCGGCATCGAGCGCCACGATCGAGGCAAGGAACAGGTTGTCGCCGTCGCCCTGGCTGCGCGCATGTACGTTCCAGGGGCCGCCGTTGCCGGTTCCGATGTACACCTGGTTGAACTCGGGGTCGTAAGTCAGGCCATGCCACGGCCCACCACCGGTGCCTGTCTTCCAGTACTCGCCGCTCCAGGTCTTGGCCGCAAAGGCCATGGTCGGGTCGCTGGCGTTATCCTCCGGTGACCCGGGTGCCACGTAAAAACGCCATGCAAGCTTGCCGCTCCGGGCGTCGTAAGCCGACACATAGCCGCGGATTCCCTGGTCGCCACCCCCCTGGCCGATCATGACCTTGTCCCTGAACGCCAGCGGTGACCCGGTGATCGTGACCTGGACTTCGGGCTGGCCCATGAGCGGCGATCCGCCGGATGTATTCCCCTGGGCGGTATTTGCGCTCCAGACGAGTTTGCCGGTCTTCGCATCGAGCGCGATCAGGCGGCCATCGATCGTACCGACATAGACCTTGCCGAACGCATAGGCCGGGCCGCGGTTCACGGCGTGGTTGAACTGCATGCTGTCACGTGGATCCTCCCAGACCTCCGGATCGAAGGTCCAGAGCATCCGGCCTGAGACCGCGTCCACGGCATGGACTCGCGAGGCCGATCCGGTGAAATAGATCACCCCATCCACGACGACCGGCGTCGCCTCGAGTCCACGATGTTCGTCCGGCAGGTCGAGCGACCATGCCAGGCCGAGGCGACCGACATTGGCGGTTGTGATCCCGGTGAGCAAGCTGAAGGCCTGGCCCTTGTCACCGCCCCAGTGGTCGGTCCAGTCGGCCTCGGCCGGCGGTGGCCAGCTGGTCTGCTGCGCGAAGGCCGGGCATCCAATGCCGGCGGCTGCGGCCAGAACGGCCAGCCATCCACTTACCCTTTTCAAACCCGGGTATCTCCATCCTTGTCGTTGGCGCATGCCCCCGGTCTTCCGTTCTGGCCTGCCTCACTACCTGATCGGGCGCGGCTCCCCGGTGCCCATGTACCGGGCCAGGTTGCGGTGCAGGTTGGAGACCTTGCGCTCCTGCAGCGGATTGGGCAGACAACCGCGGAAAGCCCGTGATTTCATGCCCTGCTGTACGGCCACTATATTGAAAAAGTCCTGCGGGATGACTCCGCCCCACCGCTTGTCGGCCAGATCCACGTACGCCCATTCGGTCTTTGGCTCCTGACCCTCGGGGTAGCGTTCCAGGGCTATCGCCTCGTAAATGCATTTGTCCGGGTTACTGCCGTACGGTCGCACGCGGTAATACAGCAGGCTGGTCAGACCAGGCAACATGTTCATGTTGGGGAAGATGTTGTAGCCAAGACCCGCTGCCGCCATCTGCTTGTCGGTGATCTTCGGCCAGATCACGCCGCGCGCCGCATCGGCCGCTTTCGCCGATGCGAGCCAGTGCCTGTGCACCTCATGTGCCGGGGTACCCGCCGGCAACTCTTTGACCAGCCGATTTGCCGCATCGACCAGTATCTGGGTGGTCGTCGTGCCGATCGTCTCCCAGAACTCGTTCTGCATCTGCGCGATCATGACACGCGCGTCCTCGCCTGCAGGAGGTGCCCGGTGCACCGTCGTCACCGACGGGGAATCCGCTCCGCCACCCGGCGTGATATACCCGGTCGTGCCATGCAGGCCGTACGCCTTGCTCCAGGCCTTGAAACTGCCGTATTTCACCAGCTGCGGGTGCGTGCTGGCCACGTGATATGGCTCCAGGAAAGCTTCGAGCGCCACCTTCCAGTTGGAGTCGAACACCACCCACTGACGGAACTTGTAGCGCATCTTGTCGAACTCGAAGGGGTCGAGCGTGCCGGCGGCAGGTTCCAGATATTCCCGCAGCGAGACACCGTCCGGATCCATGTTGATCCAGATCCACCCGCCCCAGGTGTCGACCTTCACTTCGGTGAGGTCGATGCGCTTGTCCGTCAGCGCACCCAGCCAGTCCTCCTTGTCGAGGATGAAGGTATTCCTGCCGTCGGGATCGAAGGTCCAGGCGTGGGAGTTGCCGACGAACTTGTCCTTCGTCATACCACGACCGCCATTGGTCTCGAACGGCGTATCCACCACGCGACGACCGCGATGCGGGCAGACATTGTGGAACGCCTTGAGCGTACCGTCATCATTGCGCAGGACAATGATTGAATCGTTGGCAACGTCGTACGTCATCCAATCGCCCGGGTTAGGCAGG
>JAEHCY010000042.1 GCA_016880695.1 Chromatiaceae bacterium
ACCTGGTCCGAAGGGGGATTCAATGCTGATGGCCGCACGGCCGTCAACAAGACAGGGGTCACCCAGATCCGGGTCTACTACGATTTGGACGACAACGACGATAGGGGGGCGATTACCTCGGCTACTACCCCGGCGACTACAGCACCAGCTCCAGCCGGCCACAACTGGTGGTGACCTACCGGCAATAGATGCTCCTGTTTGCCATCCCCTTTAAGCCGGGCCCAGTGTCCGGCTTTTTCGTTGGTATTGGGCGCCGAACCTCAGCCTCGCCTGGGCAGCGGGACCCTCGCCGACGGGGACCGAAGCCCACCGAGCCGTAGGCGCCCGGATTGCCGGCGCCGGGCTCTCGCGGCGAGGTCGAGCGCGGGCAAGCCCGCGCCTGCCAGCTCGGCCTCGGTACCGCAAGGGTGAGCTGAGGAACGGCGCTAATCACCCCTTCGTTGGCGCATACGCTGGGGCATCCGGAAAACCCCGGGGGTCATCGCGTGGCGCCCGGCGCTACGAGCTCCGCTGTTGCACGTCCCTCGATACGCGGCCGCGCCGCTACTCGGGACGAAGGAACGGGGAAACCTGTAACCGCCGGCCTCGCGCTGGTCCCTTAGCCTGAAGCAACCTCGGACCGCGACCCGTATCTCGCCTCACCCCCCAGGTCGGTGAGATCCCTCACAATCGCCTCCCCCACCTCGGGCAGATAGCCGAACCCAGAGGGGTAGCGGAGCCGCCGGATCGACACCCGCTCGACCATCCCCGCCAGGCGGTCGAGACGGCGTGCCTGCCACCCCGCGGCCGCTACCAGGCGGGGGATAAAGGAATGCTGCACCAGCTCGATGAGTGCCGCCGCCGGCGCTAGGGGTACGATCTCGATCCTGCTTCCCCATGCCTCCGGATCACGCCGCTCCGGCACATAGATGCAGCGCAAGGGCTGGGCTTGGTTGCAGAAGGCCCCAAAGCCGGGGTGACCAACAAGCAACCGACGCTTGGGAAGCTCAGGGAGAACCCGTGGCAGGCCCTCGAAGTGGCCGAGAAAATGCTCGGCTTCACCCGGCCACAGGCGCATGCTCGGATAACCCGGATGGCCCAGGAGCTGACCCGCTCGATGTGACACGGCCAGAACGTCGTCGGTCAACAGTCGATACCCGCCCTGCATCAACCCCGCCGCCAGGGAGCTCTTACCACCGCCGTTGCTGGCAAGAAACCCGACCGCTTGATCCTCGATCACCACCGCGGAGGCATGCAGGGCGAGGACGCCGCTCCTTTCCAACCAATAGGCCAGCACCGTGCCAAGCAGGTAGATCTCCACCCAGTAGGCCAGAGCGGGGTCCCGAAGGCGACAGAGGATGCGCTCGGGGTAGAGGAAGAAATCGGCAATCGGGGAGAAACTCAGGACGTCGCAGTCTTCCCGATGGTACAGGCAGAGCCTTGGCTCCCCACTGGGTGTACGACTGGGGCTCTGGTAACGGGCCTCCGCGGGGTCGAGATCGATGCGCGGATCGACCCGATCGGAACAGCTAAAGCGGATGTCCGGCACCCCAACGCCCGGCGCGAGTCGATTGGCAAAGGCAAAGTCGCTGGCGAGGGTTACGCCAAACAAGCGATAGACCGGCCAGTCGCTCCCCTTGGAGCCGGTCTCGGCTGCAACCTGCGAAGCGGTTGGCATCTCCTCTTCCCCAAGGCTCCTGAACACTGGGTAGCGTGCGCGGCAGGCCCAGCCGATCAGGCCAGTCCGAGGTGGCGCAGATACAGGCGCTGGTAGGGCCCCGCCCGCTTGAGGAGATCGCTCGGAGCGCCCGATTCGGTGATTCGCCCCTCCTCCAGCACCAGGATGCGGTCGGCGGTCTGGGCGGTGGCCAGACGGTGGGCCACCAGCACAAGGGTGCGCCCGCGGCGTAGTTGTTGCAGCGTCAACGAGATAGCGGCCTCGGAATGGGCATCGAGGTTGGCGGTCGGCTCGTCCAAGAGCAGGATCGGGGGGTCGCGCAGCAGGGCGCGGGCAATCACCAGGCGCTGCCGCTCCCCGGCGGAGAGGTTGCCGCCCGACTCTTCGAGGCGGGTGTCGTAGCCCTGGGGCAGACGCTGGATGAACTCCTCGGCCTGCGCCCAGCGCGCCGCCTGGCGGATGGAGGCATCGCTGGCCTGAGGCCAGGCATAGGCGATGTTCTCGCGCACCGCGCCACTGAAAAGCTCGGGCTGCTGGGGGACGATGCCGATGTTGGCGCAGAGCGAGGGGCGATCGACCTCCGCAATGTCGATGCCGCCAATCAGGATGTGCCCCCGCTCCGGCGCGTACAGGCGCAAGAGCAGGTTGAGCAGGGTGGTCTTGCCCGCCCCGCTCGGGCCAACAATCGCCACCATCTCGCCGGCGGCGATCTCGAGATCGATGTCGCGCAGACCCGGCGCCTCGTTGCCGGGATGGCGGAAGCTCACACGCTCGAAGCGAATCGCGCCCACCCGCCGGGGAAGGCTTCGGTTCACCAACGCCGGCGGACCGGCCACCCGCAGCTCCAGCAGCTCCCGCAGGCGCTCCCAGGAGACGATGGCCTGCTGCAGCTCCCCGTGCAGCCCGCCGAGGGCCGAGAAGTTCCCCAGTAGGGTTCCGAGACCCGCGAAATAGGCCGTCAACTGCGAAAGATCCAGCTCCCCCGACTGAACCAGGTGGCCGCCGGAGAGGAGTAATCCCAGCAGACAGGCAAGCTGCAACAAGGCGGTTAGGGGTCGGTACAACGCCTCCACCGCAACCCGGGCCGCCTGGCCCTGGCGGTGCCGGGCGTCGGCGGCGCGCAGGCGCTGCTCCTCGAACGCCTCGGTACCCAGGCACTTGATGGTGTAGCGATTCTGCAGGGTCTCCTGCAGGCTGGTGTTGAGGGCGTCGTAGTCCCGCGCGCTCTCCCGTGCCCGCTGGCGGGTGGCGCGCCCGAGGAGCGCCATCGCCCCTCCGCCCAAGAGCACCAGCACCAGGGTGATCAGGGTCAAGGACCAGCTCAGATAGAGCAGATAGGCCAGCACCGCCACCGGCAGGAGAACCAGCCGCAACAGCCGGGGCAACAGACGCTCCACGCCCTGCTGGACCAGCAAGACGTCGTGACCCAGACGGGTGGTAAGCTCCCCAATCCGTTGCCTTTGCAGCCAGCCCCAGGGCAACGCCAGCACGCGCCCAAGCGCGGCGATGCGCAGATCGCTGGCCAAGCGCAGCCCGATCCGCGCGCTCACCAGGTGCTGCAGCCAGGCGGTTACCCCCAGTACCGCGGCGAGCCCCACCACCGCCAGGCCCAGCCAACCAAGGGGCAGATGACCGGGGGACCCCACCAGTGTGCGGGAGATCTCCTCGACCAGGCGCAGCCCCGGGATCGGGCCGGCGGAAACCACCAACCCCGCCCCCAGGGCCACCGCAACCTGCCAGCGGAAACGCGCGAGGAGTTTGAGCAGCAGGCCGAAGGAGGCGCGCCGAGCGCCCTGGGGAGCGGCGGGTTCGTGCCGCCCTCCGCCGGGCTCCTCCACTGGGGGATGAAGCGGGGCAATGTGGTTGGGGGTGCTCACCGGCGAGCCGCGCCCCGGGTGCGCTCGGCACGACGGGAGACAACGAAACCGCCGAGCGATCGCACCACCCGCCACCAGTGCTGCAGCGTGGTGGAGATCAGGCCAAGGAAGACGCGGCCACTGCCCGGTCCGCCCCGCAACGCCGCCGCGAACTGCCCCTGCTTGCGCCTGAACTGCTGCCATTGATCGCGGAGCCAGCGATGCCAGGGCCAGCACTCCACGACGAGCGCTTCCGCCTCTGGGGCCAGGCCGAGAAACGCCTGCAGGCGTTTGTGCCCGTCCGCCACCAGGTAGTACCCGCCGAGCGCAATCACCGCGATGGGCGGGAACCGCTCTCCCCGCTCCATGCACTCACGGTAGGCGGATACGCAGTCGGGACGGTGGGACAATCGCAACAGGTCGATCACTCGACCCACCGGCACCGAGCGGGTGGGATAGGCGGCAGCGGCTGAGTCGAAGCTCGGGGCGCACGACTGCCCTCGCTCCCCAGACTCAGGGCTCGCCGGGGGAATCGGCGGCGCGGCGATCGACTCTGCAAGGGCATTGCGCATAGGGCAACTCAGGCCATCCTGCGGAGGGTGGGATCTGGCGGATCGGGCCGGACCCGAAAGGGACAAGGGGCACGGCGCCCGATCAGCCACCATGCCGATAGGGTAACCAAAGCCACCGCAGCCGGCCAGAAAAACCCGGTTCCTCATCGGGTCTGCTCCGCGGTGGACCTGTGCGCGGGACGCTCGATTCAAAATACCGCAGCATATTCTTTCTCCCCGATCAGGCGGGAGCCATGCTGCAGATCGATCGCACGCTTGAGGGCGTGGCGCTGGTCATTAAGCCGGTAGATACCACGGGCGATCTCGATGAACTCGGCGTCGAACGCCTGTTCCGCCTCCTTGGCGCGGATACGGTCCTCCAGCTCCCACAGGCCCTGGTTGACGGTGTAGATCTGCCGGTAGATCTCAGCCTCCGACCCGATGCCCTGCTTGCACAGAAGCTCACTGAGCAGTTGGTGCTCGAGGCGCACATGGTCCCGGCGGGTGGGATCACGCACCCGGGAAAGCTTGATCTGGAGAATGCTCACCTTGTCCACCAGCTCCCCGAGGGAGATGGGTGCGTACAGGGGCCCCCTGTCGCTGGTCATTGACGGATCTCCGCGGGAAGCCCCTGCAACCAATCGAGAAACCCTGGGACAACCTCCCGAGCCGTTCGGTGTGTCAGGGGGTGGGGACGCAATCGCCAGCGGCGCCAATCATGGGGGCCACAGGCCACCTGCCGGTGTCCGCCCCCCAGCGGCGCACAGCGGGCCGGGTCACTGGCGCCGAACCAACTGAAGGTCGGCTTGCCCAGCAGCCCGGCGAGGTGCAGCGGGGCGCTGTCGGGGCCCGCGTAGGCCCAGCATTGGCGAAGGAGCGCGAGCATTTCCGGAATATTGGACTCCGGGGCCCAGACCACTCCAGCACCGAAGACCTCTCGCCATGCGCCGAGGCGTTGGCGCTCGGCGGGGCCCCACAGCATCACCACCCGGTAGCCGGTCTGCCCTGCCGCCTGCGCCAGCACCGCGATCTGTTCGGCAGGCCAGACCCGGGTGGGCCAGCCGGCACCCAAACCAAAAATCAGGGTGCGTTCCGTCAGTCCCTGGCCCTGCCACCAGTCCTGCATCCTGGCCTCGGCGGTTGGGGATACCGGCAATCGTGTGCCGGGGTGCTCGGGTGGCGCCGTCCCCAGGGCGGTACTGAGCCAGAGCGTTCGGCGCGTGATGTGGGTGATCGTCTTAGGGACCTGGATCGGGCGATTCGTGAACAGGGGCGCTAGCTCCCGGGATTCCAAGGGTCCCGATGCAAACCCCATGCGCTCGGGAATTCGGGCCAGAAAGGGCAGCAGGGCGCTGACGGTGAGGCCCTGAGGGTCGAGGGCGACGTCGTAACCGATCTGCCGAACCTCCTGCGCGAGCCGGACCAGCCCAGCGGGGTGCCGCTCGCAGTCCCGCCACACATGCAGCCGATCCAACTCCGCAACCCCCTGGAGCAGAGGCGCAGCCCCCTGGCCCACCACCCAGCCGATGAAGGCGCGCGGATGAGATTCCCGAAGAGCGAAAAGCAGCGGCAGGGTGAGGGCTGTATCCCCCAGCGCACTCAACCGCACGATCAGGATGCGGGGAGCACTGGTTGCGCCATGCTCCGGGCTCAGAGTCGATCCCCCGCCGGCTTCGCACGCCTTCCCGCCCCTGCCCCGTATTGGCAGCCCGGAATCTCGTCCCCAGCACAGCGCCTAGTCACCGTTGTTCGATACCCTCACGTTATCCGACCACCCACGACAACAACCACGCCCGCGGAAGCAGCCAGTACGGGGCCGATGCGACTCGCCCCCTCGGCGCTTGGGTCTGCGGCGTCGCTGGGTGGACCTTATCGCGGACTATTGTACGGCCAGTTAGGGGCACCGACGCTACGCCAGGCCGCTAGGAACCTTCGTGCTAGAATCGGGCGCGCCGCCGCTATCTCCCGACCTTTTCTCGTCGTCCCCGCATGCGCTTGCCATTGCCCCTAGTTTCAGTCACCGGCCTGCATTTGTTGCTTTGGCTCGCGGTCTTTTTCGGGTTCTTCTTCAACCTGGGGGCGGCGCCGCTGTTCGATCTCGATGAGGGTGCCTATAGCCAGGCGACCCGCGAGATGTTTCTCCGCGATGACTTCCTCTCGCTTTATCTCAATGGTCAGCCACGCTACGACAAGCCGATCCTGTTTCATTGGTTACAGGCGTTGAGCACGAGGGTGTTTGGGTTTACCGAGTGGGGTTTCCGGTTGCCTTCCGCCATTGCGGCCACCCTCTGGGTGGGGGTGGTCTTGTGGCTCGGCCGCCGAATGCTCAACGAGCGCGACGCGCTGGTCGCGGCGGTGCTCATGGCCTCTTCCCTCGCTGTCGCGGTTCTGGCCAAGGAGGCCATCGCCGACGCTGTGCTCAACCTCTGGCTTGCGATCACCCTACTGGCGCTGTTTCTGCACCTCCGCGATGCGGAGACCACCAAGCGGTGGCTCTACCTGGGCGCGCTCACGGCGGGCCTTGGATTTCTGACCAAGGGACCGGTGGCCGTCGTCGTCCCGGCGGCGGTGACGCTCCTCTATTGCCTGAGGTGCCGAGCCTGGCGCATCTGGCTTCGGATGATTGGCAATCCCATCGCCTGGGGCATCTTCTTGCTGGTGGTCCTGCCCTGGTACCTCGCCCAATATCTTCGCGAAGGCGATGCCTTCCTCGAAGGTTTCTTTCTCCATCACAATCTGGTCCGCTTCACCCAGACCCTGGAGGGACACGGCGGTGGGATCGGGTATTACCTCCCGGTGACGCTGGTGGGTGTGCTGCCCTATACCACGCTCCTGATCAACACGCTCTTGCGCCTCCCGGAGTTGCTGCGGCAGGATGCCAGCCGCTATCTCCTGATTTGGTTCGGTGTCGTACTGGTCTTGTTCTCCCTCTCGGCGACGAAGCTGCCCCATTACATTGTCTATGGCTTCACGGGGCTCTTCCTGCTCATGGCCACACAGGCACAGACCTTACGCTCCCCTCTGTGGGCGCTCTTACCCCAGGCGATCCTGGTGTGCCTGTTATTGCTTTTCCCCTGGGTGCTGGAGCAGGTTCTACCCTTCATCCATAAGCCGTTCCTCGCCGAGATGCTGGCGGACGCACCGGGGCTATTTCCTCCCGGTTACTACCTGTTCGGTGGCCTGCTTCTGGCCCTCACCGGGTGGTTTCTCCGGCAACAGGGCCCCCCCTTGATTCACCGCCTGGCGATCAGCGGTGTTCTGCTCAATGTCTACATCGCCGGGTTCCTGCTGCCCGTGGTCGCGGAGGTGCAGCAGGCGCCCATCGTCGAGGCGGCGCGCCTGGTCCGCTCGGACCCACGCACCCTGGTGATGTGGCGACTGAACATGCCCAGCTTCAGTGTCTATAGTGAACGGATCGCCGAGCGCCGCGAACCGGTGACGGGGGAGCTGGTGCTGACCAAGGGTATCCACCTCGCCGACCTAGGGGATCACCGGCTGATCTTTCGCAAACGGGGTATCGCGCTCGCGGAGAAGCGCTAGGCAGTGGCTAGCGCTTGATGGGAATTGGCAGGAGACGACGTGCATGCACAAGCCCCGCTGGCTCGTTTGGGCGGAGTTCCTGCCGGTGGCCTTGCTGGCCCCGGTGCTGTTGCTCCTCCCTCACCGGCTTGCCCTCTTCCTGGGCCGGGTGGGAGGATTGGCGGCCTATTATCTCCTCGGCACCTATCGGGCAGTGGTGCGCATCAACCTGGGCATTGCCTTCGGCCACCACCTCAGCGCGGAAGAGGTTCGGCGCTATGCACGGGACGCCTTCAGCAACGCCCTGCAGACGTTTCTCGAGCTCGGTCTGACCTACCGCCTGACGCGCAAGGGCGTTGGACGACTCACCCTGGCACCGGTCGGGTACGAGCACTTCCAGGCCGCCCTGGCCGAGGGACGCGGGGTGATTGCCATCTCCCCCCACTTCGGCAACTGGTACTGGCCGGCCATGTGTGCCGCGCTGGTGGGACACAAGGTCAACGTGATCGTCCGCCCGCTCGATAACCCCTTGCTCGATGGGTTGATGAACCGGGTATTCCGGCACTGGGGGGTACGTGTCATCCCGCGCCGCAAGGCCATGGCGGCGGCGGTGGCCGCCTTGCGCCGAGGCGAAACCGTAGCCCTGATGGTGGACCAAAACGCCGCCGTGGGCGGCTGTTTCGTACCCTTCTTCGGTGTGGAGGCGGCCACCATGCGCGGCCTTCCGGTATTGCGCGCCGCCTCCGGCGCGGAGGTCGTCGGCACCTACAGCATCCGGGAGGGGACCCGCCACCAGATCGTTATGGATTGGCTCCAGGATCTGCCGGAGGACGAGCACGGTTGTCTCTTGGCGGTCCATCGCTACCTCGAAGGCGTGATCGCACCGCACAAAGGCCAGTATTTCTGGCTGCACCCGCGCTGGAAAAAGCGCCCCGCCGGCCAACCCACCCTTTACCCCGGGCTGAGGGTTTAGCCAGGACAATGCCGATCGTCGCCGCGATCTACGCCCTGGCGGTGGAGATCGCCACCTGGGGGATTCTGCTGCCCTGGCAACTGGTCCGCGCCCTGGTGGGGCGCGGCTCCTGGGACGAGGTCCGTAATCGCATGGGCTGGTCGAGGCCCGGCCCCGGCCCCGGCCGGCCCCGCATTCTGGTGCACGCAGTCTCCGCAGGAGAGGTTGCCGCCGCTGAGCCGCTGCTTAGGCTAATGAGGGAGACTCTGCCGGGGTGGGACCTCCTGCTCAGCGCAGGTAACCCAACCGGCCTCCAGGCGGCGGAGGGCCTGGCCCGGCGCCTCCCTGGGGTGGGTGTCGCGGGCTACCTGCCCTGGGACCGGGCACGGGCTACTCGCCTATGGGTACGGTCAGTCGATCCCCGCTTGGTGGTGGTAATGGAGACCGAGCTCTGGCCGAACCTGTTCCACCAGTGCCGGCGCCTCGACATCCGGCTGGCGCTGATCAATGGGCGGATCTACCCGCGGGACCTGCCGCGTTACCGTGCCATCCGGGGCTTCATGGGCGGGGTGCTCGCCTGCGCCGATCTGATCGGTGTACAGGACACGGCGGAGCGGGAACGCTTTCTCACCCTCGGCGCCGCCCCCGAGCGACTGGTGGTCGGCGGCAACACCAAGTTCGACGTGCAGCCGCTCGCGGCGGCCGACCCGCCGGGGCGGTCCGCGCGCGCGGACGGCGCGCTGCTCTTGGTCGGCGGCAGCACCCACACCCCCGAGGAGCGCTGGCTGATCGCGGCCTTTGCCAATCTCCGTCAGCAATTCCCTGGCCTGAGGCTAGTCCTGGCCCCGCGAAATCCGGGGCGCGTACCACACATCGCGCGGATCGCGCGAGCCCGCGGCCTCAGCGCCCTGCTCGAGTCTGAGATGACCAGCCGCCGCGAGGGGGAGCTGATCCTGCTGGACCGCATGGGTCGGTTACCCGGCTGGTACGCCCGCGCGGATCTTGCATTCGTCGGCGGTAGCCTCTCGCGGCACGGCGGGCACAACATCCTGGAGCCGGCGGCGGTGGGATGTCCCAGTCTCGTCGGGCCCCACACCGCCCACTTCGAGGACATTGTCACTCGCTTCCAAGCGGCGGAGGCGCTGGTGCAGTTGCAGGGGCCCGTCGAGCTGCAGAAAGCGCTCGCCCGGTTACTCGCGGATGGGGAACTACGGCGTCGCCTCGCTGAGAATGCCCAGCGGGAGCTTTCCAGGGGGCGCGGCGCGAGTCGTACCTACCTCAAGCACCTGCTCGGGCTGCTGCCGCACTAAGCCGGGTCGCAACGGGGATACCGCCTATCAATCCCCGCCGGCCTGCTCCCGAAAACAGGCCGGCAACCCCTCGGCTAAGGAGGGATAACGCAAGCTCACCCCCAGCTCGGTGAGCATCCGGTGATTACTCAGGCGGCGCGATTCGCGCAGGTACGAGAGCATGCCCGCTGAGAGCTTGCCCTCGGCCTCGGCCAGGGGGAGCAGGGGTGGTCGGGGGAGCCCCGCCAAATCCGCCACTCGCAAGAAATAGTCGGTCATGCTGCTCGGGTGGCCATCGCTCACGTTGTAAAGCCCCCCGCTCGGCCCGCGGTGCATGGCGGCCAGGCACAGAGCTACCAGATCATCGGCATGGATGCGGTTGGTGTAGGTTGCCTCCTCTGCCCGCACCAACGGCAGCCCCTGGCGAATGCGCTCCAGGGGAAGCACGCCGGGGCCATAGATACCCGCCACGCGCAGGATCACCAGCGCCCCGCCCGAGCGCTGGCTCCACTCCCGCAGCGTCTCCTCGGCATCCAGCCGCCGCCAGGCCCGGTCCGCCCCGGGATTGGGTGGCCGGTTCTCGTCCACCCAGTCCCCGGCGCAGTCGCCGTAGACGCCGGTGGTGCTGATGTAGACCAGCTTGGCGGGGTGGCCCTGGGAATCGAATGCCTCGACCAGCCGCCGAGTCCAGAGATCCCGGCGACCCTGAGGCGGGGGCGGCGCGAAGTGGAACACTCGCTCGCCTGCCGCGGCCAGAGGGGCGAGATCGCCCTGGCCGAGGTCCAGCGCCAGCGCCTCAATGCCCCTGCCCGCCAGGTCCCGGGCGTTCTCGGGACTCCGCACCAGCGCCCGCACCCCCTCGCCGCGCGCTTGGTAGGCCGCGGCCACGCGCCGGCCGATATAG
>JAEHCY010000349.1 GCA_016880695.1 Chromatiaceae bacterium
CCCGTGCCCCAGATCATCGTCGATGCCGAATCCCGCTCACTCGGGGAGCGTTTCGTCCTGATTCGAGCACCCCGCAAGCGGGGGATTCGCTACCCGGCCGGGTGTGTGACCGAGGTGGTGTACGGGCCGTCCCGATCCTCCGAGGGACAACAGATCTACTATCTTGTCCGATGGCTGGACTAGCCACCGAGAAGCCCTCGGGCACCGCCGGCGGGGCGAGCCCAGAACAGCCCCTCGTGGTCGCCGAGGGGGTACGCAAATGCTACCGCGAAGCCAACCAGCAGCACGAGGTGCTGACCGCTCTCGACCTCAGGCTCAATCGCGGCGAACGCCTTGCCCTGCTCGGCCGGAGCGGTTCGGGCAAGTCCACCCTGCTCAACCTGTTGGCGGGCATCGATCAAGCGGATTCCGGGCGAATCCTGTTTGATGGACACAACATCGGGACCCTGGGCGAGCCCGCGCGGACCCTGCTGCGCCGCCGGCGCATCGGCTTCATCTACCAATTCTTCAATCTGCTACCGACCCTCACCGCGGCGGAAAACGTGGCCCTGCCGCTCGAGCTCAATGGCTTCGCGGCCGGCGCCGTGGCTGATCGGGTAGAGGGGATACTGCACCAGGTCGGCCTGAGCGATCGCCGCCATGCCTTTCCCGACCAGCTCTCCGGCGGGGAGCAGCAGCGGGTCGCCATCGCCCGCGCCCTGGTCCACGAGCCGGACCTGGTGCTGGCGGACGAGCCCACCGGGAACCTCGACGCGGAGACCGGCGCCCAGGTGCTTGGGCTCTTGCAGGGGCTTTGCCACAATCGCCGGCAGTCGCTGGTCCTGGTCACCCACAGCCTGCAGGTCGCCCGGATCGCCGACCGGCTTCTCACCCTGGACAACGGCACCCTGCGCGCTGGCCCGGAGCACCTCGCCTGGTGACCCGCACGCTAGCGCGCTCGAGCCTGCGCTACTTTCTGCGGCACCGCTGGCAAACCGCCCTGGCCGTACTCGGCATCGCCTTGGGGGTGGCGGTGATGATTGCGGTGGACATTGCCAACAGCAGTGCGCGCCGCGCCTTCGGCCTGACCCTGGATCGCATCGCCGGCCGCGCCACCCACCAGATCGAATCCGCTCCGGGCACGCTGCCCGAGGACCTCTACCCGCGGCTGCGCTTGGAGTGGGGGATCGACGCCGCCACACCGATCCTCGAAGGCACCGTGCGCCTTCGCGGCCAGGCCTTCACCCTGCTCGGGGTCGACCCCCTCAGCCAGCGCGGCTTTCGCGATCCGTCGTGGAACCTCAGGCCGGGCGACACCGCCGATCTCCTCACCCGGGCCGACAGCCTGCTCATGTCGGGGGCCGACGTGGAGCGACTGGGCCTCGCGGTGGGCGACCCGGTGACGCTGGATGTGGCCGGCCGGGCACTGCGGCTGCGCCTGGCGGGGCTAATCGAGGCCCAGGACAGCGCCAGTGCCGCCGGGCTCCTGGTCTCCGACATCGCCACCGCCCAAGAGATTCTGGACCGGGTCGGGGTGCTCGATCGAATCGACCTGATCCTCAGTCCCAAAGAGGCACAGGCGCTCGCGCCAGCACTCCCGCCGGGGCTGCGCCTGAACGCGGCCGCCCGCCGCAGCGCCAGCCTGACCAGCATGACCGAGGCTTTCCACCTGAACCTCGCCGCCATGAGCCTGCTGGCGGTGCTGGTGGGGGGCTTCATCATCTACAACA
>JAEHCY010000350.1 GCA_016880695.1 Chromatiaceae bacterium
CGAAGCGAGGAGAACGGAAGAAGGGGGCTGGGAGCTGCACCTGATGTCGGGTGCCGAAATCTCGTCCGTTACGCTCTTGTCGGCGGGGTTCGTTGGTCAGCGTTTTGCTGTGCTGAACTTCCAGACCGGTCGTCTGGGCCATCGAACCCTTGTACTCACTGCCGACAGCATCGATAGCGACAGTTTGCGCCGCCTGAGATTGCTGCGGACGACAACACAAACGGGATCCAGTGCCGCCACGACAAGCTCCCGCCCTAGATGAAAGGGGAGCTGGGGGGTATGTTCCCGCGAGGGGCGGTGTTTCATATAGTGAATTTAACATAATATACATTATGCGTAATCGCCAGTCAGATCAGAGCATCAGATCGGAGCACCGGAACGCCGCAGCTTCAACTTCCACACTTAAATAGGCAATCTCTCGAAGACGCACGGTACGAGATGGCGCCCCACGGGTCGAGCGTCCCCTGGGTTGATGTCAATCAAGGCAAAGCTGAGAATGCGCATCTAACTTTGCCGAGTCTGAACGGCTTTGGTGGAAACCCTCTCTTAAAGAATGAAGATTTGCCCGGTCCGCCGGCACTGGATTACAACCCAACCGCATCTTCGGCGCGCGACCGGCGCCGTACTACTCGCGGTCTGGGCAAATTCTTTCGCATCGACTGGACCTGACTCCCAACGGCAATCCGAGTTGATGAACCTTTTGATCCAGGATTGCGGCTCCTGCCATGGACTCACGTTCCGCGGGGGTCTCGGTCCTTCATTGCGGCCAGAAGCACTCCGAGACAAGCCTTCGGCGTTTCTGGTTGCCACCATACTTTATGGGCGACCCGGAACGCCGATGCCGCCCTGGAAACCCTTCATGACCGAGGCCGAGGCCCTGTGGTTGGTCGAACGCCTGCGCGCGGGAATCGCCCCATGATCCTGACAAAACCTATTCTCCAGTTGTGGATGATGTTTGCCCTGTCTACGGCTTGGAGCGGCGATCTCCGGGGCACCGGCGACCTGGGAATCGTCGTGGAACGGGCGCGAGGCTCGCTTCTGCTGATCGAGACAACCCGAAACGCGGCGATTGGCACCATCGAGGGTTTGGGCGACCTGTCACACGCCTCCGCGGTTTTTTCCCGCGACGGGCGCTACGCGTATGTGTTCGGGCGTGACGGCGGTCTGAGCCGGGTCGACCTTCTGGAGCAAAAGGTAGTCAACCGCGTCGTGCAAGCGGGAAACAGCATCGGGGGGGCCATCTCCCAAGACGGTCGACTGGTGGCAGTGGCCAACTATGAGCCTGGCGGAGTGCGGGTGTTTGATGCCTCTACCCTCGCACCCGTCGCGGACATTCCGGCAACCTACGGGGAAGGCCGAACCTCCAAGGTGGTGGGACTGGTCGATGCGCCGGGTAACCGCTTCGTGTTTAGTCTCTGGGACGCGGGCGAGATCTGGGTCATCGACGTCAAGGACCCGGCAGTCCCCAGCGTGCGCAAGTTCCGCAACATCGGACAGCAGCCCTACGATGCCCTCATTACCCCCGACGGGCGCTACTACCTTGCAGGTCTATTCGGTGAGGAGGGCTTGGCTTTGCTCGATCTTTGGGACCTCGACAAGGGCGTCAAGCGCGTGCTCCCCGATTACGGCAAGGGCCAGGAGAAGCTGCCTGTCTACAAGATGCCCCACTTCGAGGGCTTCGCGGTAGCCGGCGATCGCGCTTACGTCCCTGCGGTGGGTCGCAATCAGGTCCTGGTGCTCAGCCTGCGAGATTGGTCCGAGGTAGGCCGTATCGACGTCCACGGGCAGCCGGTGTTCGTCATAGCGCAACCCGGGGGGCGTCAGGTTTGGGTCAACTTTGCCTTCCCCGAGAACCACAAAGTTCAGGTCATCGACACCCAGTCGTTGCAGGTTGCCCACACGCTTGAGCCGGGCAAGGGCGTGTTGCACATGGAGTTCGAGCCCCGGGGTGAGGAGGTTTGGGTCTCGGTGCGCGATGAGGACCGGGTGCGCGTCTACGACACGGCAACCCTGGCACAGAAGGCCGAGCTTTCCGCGGACAAGCCCTCGGGCATCTTCCTGACCGCGCGCGCCCATCGTATCGGATTTTGACGGCATGAGCGCAGCAGGGGCACCCAAGGGTAACAGCGGCCATCGAGCTTTGAATCAGCTTGAAAAGCGATTGCTGAACGACTTCCAGGATGGCTTTCCGCTCAGCCCCCGCCCCTTCGCAGTCATGGCTGAGCGCCTTGGTACCAGTGAACAAGCGGTGATCTCCGCCCTCGAGGGGTTGCAGCAGGACGGACTCGTCAGCCGGGTGGGTCCGGTGTTCCGGCCCAACCGGGTCGGGGCCAGCACGCTTGCCGCCATGAGTGTGCCTCCCGAGCGGCTCGATGCCGTGGCCGCCCTGGTGAGCAGCTTTCCGGAGGTCAACCACAACTACGAGCGCGAGCATGAGATCAACCTCTGGTTCGTGGCCACGGCCACCGACCGCGAGCGCTTGGCCGAGGTCCTAAGTGAGATCGGTCGCCGTACTGACCTTGAGGTCTTGGACCTGCCGATGGTCGAGGACTACTTCATCAACCTGGGATTCCCCCTGCAATGGACCTGAGCCCCCACGCCGGGTTTGTGACCCCCGATCCGGCGGATCTGGCCCTTATCCTGTGCGTTCAGGATGGCCTTCCCCTGGTCGCCCGTCCCTTCGCGGCGGTCGGCGTCCAGATCGGGCTGAGTGAAGACGAGGTATTGGCACGGCTGACGCGGTTGATCAAGATCGGCGATATTCGCCGGCTCGGGGTGGTGGTGCGCCACCATGAGCTCGGCTATCGGGCCAATGCCATGGTGGTGTGGAACATCCCCGATGCCCGGGTCACCGAGGTGGGGCGAAGCATCGGCCAGCAAACCTTCGTTACCCTTTGTTATCGCCGGCCCCGCCGACCGCCCCGCTGGCCCTACAACCTGTTCTGCATGATTCATGGCCACGACCGCGATGAGGTGACCCGAAACCTCGATCACCTGGTCGAAACCTGCCATCTCGAGGCCATTCCCCACGCGATCCTGTTCAGCAAACGGCGTTTCAAACAGCGCGGTGCGCGCTACGGTGAGCCCATCGTTACCCCCCCGATCCGGCATGCCAACCCGCTCAGGCCGGCGGCCGGCTAAGGCTGTGTCCAACCCCAGTCCCCTCGCGCTTTCCCTTATCAACCGGCTTCAGGGCGGGTTCCCACTCGGCCCGCAACCCTTCGCCCAAGCGGCAACGGCGCTCGGGTGCGATCAAGACGTACTCATCGCCACCCTGGCTGAGCTGCTGAACCAGGGTTGGTTGACGCGCTTTGGCCCGCTGTTCAACGCCGAGCGCATGGGCGGTGGTCTGGTGCTGGCCGCCATGGCTGTGCCCGATGAGATGTTCGATGGGGTGGCCAGCAGGGTCAACCGCTTCCCGGAGGTGGCGCACAACTACCGGCGCGACCATCGGTTGAATCTGTGGTTCGTGCTGGCCACCGACTCCCCCGCGGCGATCGATGAGACCCTGCACCGCATCGAGGCGGCCGCCGGGCTCCCCGTTTACAGCTTTCCGAAGGAGCGCGAGTTCTACCTCGGCCTGTGGCTGGAGATCGATGCAGATGGCGAACGCCACACCCGCTCCTTCTCCGAGCAACCGCTCGCCGCGCCGAAGCCCCTCGATGCCCTCGACCGGCGCATTGTTGCCGCCACTCAGGCAGGGCTGCCGCTGGTCGCGGAGCCCTGGCTGCAGGTGGCTCATCAGGTCGGTTGCAGCCGTGATCTGCTAAGCGAGCGGATACAGGCTATGCTGGCGAGCGGGGTGATTCGCCGCATCGGCGTGGTGCCCAATCATGTGCGCTTGGGTTTCCGCGGCAATGGCATGACGGTCTGGGACATCCCCGACGAGCGTTTGGACACCGTCGGCAGGCGCATCGGTGAACTGGACTTCGTCAGTCATTGTTACTCCCGCCCCCGCCATCCACCGGATTGGCCTTACAATCTATTCGCCATGGTGCATGGCACGGACCGGGCGCAGGTTGCGCGCAAGGTGGCCGAGATGGCGCATCTGATCGGGCCGGACAGCCGCGCCCACGATATCCTCTACAGTAGCGCAGTGCTAAAAAAGACCGGCCTGCGGCTGGTAGACTGAGTGCTAGCGCTTCCGCGCGAACGGAGCCCCGAGCATGTTTCGCATCAGCCGCTATTTGCACGCCCTCAAGGCTCTCCCCGGTAAGACGGGGACACCCTCCCCCTCCCCGGTCCCTCCGACCGGTCCGGTGGTCATCTGGAACCTGGTGCGGCGCTGCAACCTCACCTGCCGGCACTGTTATGCG
This sequence comes from Chromatiaceae bacterium, assembly GCA_016880695.1. Lineage (GTDB taxonomy): Bacteria > Pseudomonadota > Gammaproteobacteria > Chromatiales > Chromatiaceae > JAEHCY01. Next base: position 4,317 of record JAEHCY010000350.1, read on the forward strand.
ACCTCCGCCGACAAGGACTTCCCCGGTGAGCTCTCCACCCAACAGGTGCGGGAGACAATGGAGGATCTGCGCCGCTTCGGTGTCCCGGTGCTGATTCTCTCGGGGGGTGAGCCGCTGCTCCGCCCCGACCTCTTCGAGGTTTCCCGCTACGCCAAGGCACTCGGTTTCTATGTGGGATTGTCGAGCAATGGCACCCTGATCACCGAGGAGAAGCTCCCGGACCTGGTCGATGTGGGCTACGACTACGTGGGAATCAGCCTCGATGGCACCCGGGCCACCCACGATCGATTTCGCCGCCGCGAGGGGGCCTTCGACGAGGCGTTGAGGGGCGTCCGACTCTGCCGTGATGCGGGCTTAAAGGTCGGTCTGCGCTTCACCCTGACCAAAGACAACGCGAGCGCCCTTCCCGCGCTGCTGCAACTGCTCGATGACGAGGACATCAGCAAGTTCTACCTCTCCCATCTCAACTACGCCGGGCGCGGCTTCAAAAACCGCAGCGATGACGCCCATCACCGCATCACCCGAGAGGCGATGGATCGGCTGTTCGCCCTGGTGTGGAAGGATGTGCAGAGCGGCCGCCAGCGGGAGTTCGTCACCGGCAACAACGATGCGGACGGCGCCTACCTGCTGCTCTGGGCCGAACGCCATCTGCCTGAGCACCTCGATCGGCTACGTGCGATGCTGCAACGCTGGGGCGGCAACGCCTCGGGGGTCAACATTGCCAATATCGACAACGAAGGACGGGTGCATCCCGATACCATGTGGTGGGACTACACACTCGGTAACGTCAAGGAGCGCCCTTTCTCAGCCATCTGGCAGGACCTCTCCGACCCGCTCCTGGCCGGCCTAAAACAGAGTCCCCGGCCCCTCAAAGGGCGCTGCGCGGCCTGCCAGTTCCTCGCCATCTGCGGGGGCAACAGCCGCACACGGGCCTGGCGATTGACCGGGGATGCCTGGTCCGAGGACCCGGGTTGTTACCTCGATGACCAGGAGATCGGCGTCGCGCCCGAGGCAACTTCCCCGCTGTTGCGCGCGGCCGCATTGGGCTGTTAGGGTCGCCCACAACAGTGCATATTTCAATCGGAGGGAGTTATGGCATTGACGAAATGCGGTGAGTGTGGGGCGCAAATCAGCACCAAGGCGGCAGCATGTCAAAAATGCGGTGCAGTTCCGAAGAAGAAGACATCTCTTCTTACTTGGCTCGTGGTCGCATTCATCGGCTTCGGGGTGCTTGGCTCCATCATAGGCAAAAATGGTGGCTCCGGCACTTCTTCTCCGGCGCCAGCGAACCCAGAAGACGCCGCACTCGCAGCTACAAAACTGGAGTTCACTTGGGAAAAAGCTGGCTTCGATAACATCATGCAGGGTAACTTCATAATTACCAACGGCAGCCAATACACAATCAAAGACATCACCATCGAGTGCACGCACTTTGCAAAGAGTGGTACCCGGATTGATAGCAACA
>JAEHCY010000351.1 GCA_016880695.1 Chromatiaceae bacterium
CGCCCCTCGCCCCCTGCGCCCGGCTACCCGGCGGTAGTTCTCACGACTACAGGACGCGACTTCCCGGTGCGCCGGCTGTAGTTGCGTATGCGGACCGCTTCGGGCATTGGCGCGCTGTATCCTGAGAATTCTGCGCTTTCAGTAGGGAGTCGAAACCATGCCGAACCCCGAGATCGGCAATAAGCCGGACAATCAATACTTGGAGGATCTCAAAAGCCGCTTGGGCGATAGCGCCGAGGGGGGGGCGCTGCAGATGGGACACCACCCTAGGCGGCGCGCGTAGGCCTCGTGTAGGGGCACCCCAATCCACCAAAGCGAAGGAGAATGGTTATGTCCGATAAGAAGATCATTGCCGTGATCGGTGCCAGCGGCGCCCAAGGTGGCGGTTTGGTCCGCGCGATCTGCAACGACCCGAGCGGCGGTTTTTCCGCTCGCGCAATCACCCGGGACGTCGAATCCGACAAGGCTAAGGAGCTGGCCCGACTCGGCGCCGAGGTGGTTGCGGCGGATGTCGACGACGAGGCCAGCCTTAGAGCGGCGTTTGCCGGGGCCCATGGCGCCTACTGTGTCACCTTCTTCTGGGCGCACTTTTCACCCGAGAAGGAGATGGCCGAGGCCCAGAATATGGCCCGGGCGGCCAAGGCTGCCGGCGTCAAGCATGTGATCTGGTCCACGCTGGAGGACACACGCCAGTGGGTGCCGCTCTCCGACAGCCGGATGCCTACCCTGATGGGCAAGTACAAGGTTCCGCATTTCGATGCCAAGGGCGAGGCCAACAGGTTTTTCACCGACCTCGGCGTGCCCACGACGTTTCTACTCACCTCGTTCTACTGGGAGAACCTGATCCACTTCGGCATGGGTCCCCAGAGGGGACCGGACGGTACCTTTGCCATCACGCTACCCATGGGTGACAAGAAACTGCCCGGAATTGCCGCCGATGACATTGGCAAGTGCGCCTACGGAATTTTCAAGCGGGGTGGCGAGCTCATCGGGCGCACCCTTGGCGTGGCCGGCGAGCACTTAAACGGCGCGGAGATGGCCGCCGCACTCACGCGCGCGCTCGGACAGGAGGTCCGCTACAACGAAGTTTCCCCGGAGGTGTACCGCGGCCTGGGGTTCCCGGGGGCCGAGGATCTTGGCAACATGTTCCAGTTCAAGCGCGACTTCGAGCAGGTATTCCGCGGTGCCCGAGCCCCCGACGTTGGGCGCTCGCTGAATCCCGATCTGCAGACCTTCGACACCTGGCTCGCCAACAATAAGGGTCGTATTCCGCTCGTTTAGCCATCACCCCGACGCGGATGCTTCTGGTCCTGGGGACAGCGGAGTTTCGATCAGCCAACACCTGGTTCGGGTGACCTGTGCTTTCTCACACCGGTTCCGTTATCTGAGGTTGTGAGTCACCTTGCCGCATGCCAAGTCGACGTAATCAGTGACTCGAATGATTAATCCCTAGCGATGAATGGGTCCCTTCCGTGCCGACAATGGTGCGCTAGCAGCGCACCAACCGGCGAATAGGACATCCGTCTCCTCCGACGCGGCCGCCGATGGAGGTCGGTATGGCTAATCCTGTCGTTTGACTACGCGAAGTTTACGGAGCAGGTGTTGCAGGATCGCCATCAAGGCCGCGGCGGTCATTCCCAGCATGAGGACCCCGTTCAGCGCTTCAAGGGGCCCCAGGAACTTCCAGCGGGTGCTCATGACGATGTCGCCGTAACCAAGCGAGGCGAAATTCACCGCTGAATGGTAAACCGCCTCGTAGAAGACATCGAACTCCCCCAGCCAGACGAAGATGGTGCCCCAGATCAGGATCTGGAGGAAGTTGCCGAGCATCAGGAGCATCATCACATACAGCAGGGGACGGACATTCCTCAGCAATCCATACCCAGATGGGCTCACCCCCGACTGGCGCGCATAGTATTGGACGCTCCAGAAGCTGAAGGTTACCTGCAGGATGAGGCACAGCAGCATGGTAGGCAGCCCGATCGCTAGATTCGCAAGTATCATGCTTTTCTCCCGGTTCAACCCTGCTGGAAAAACAATGGCTCCGCTCGGGATGCACGCCAGCGCTCGAGCAGCCAGACCGTCGCCCAGGCGTAGAGGGCCACGCCCACGTACAGGCAGACACG
>JAEHCY010000352.1 GCA_016880695.1 Chromatiaceae bacterium
GCAACCGCAGCGCCAGCGCCAGGCGCCGTCCGTGGGTCCAGCGGGCGCGCTGGCTGGTGGCCACCTGGCCGACCTGGGAGGCGCGTAGGGTCAGGCGGTTGGCGTGGAATCCCTCCCCCAGCGGCAGGCTCACCGGCTGGCTGCCGAACCAGCTCAGCTCCACCAGGGTGGTCTCAAACCCGGCCAGCGCCAGCGCCGTGGTGAGGCCCGCGGGGTTGCCGCTGGCGTGGATCACCCGATCGCGCTCGCCGGCGGCGGTCGCCGGGGTGGCGAAGGCAACGCCCAGGGCCACGGCGATCGCCCCCCGCGCCGGGTTGGTGTCGACCAGCTCCACCTCGCATCCCGGTACCCGGGCCGCCAACCAGGCCACCAGGCAGCCCAGGGTGCCGGCGCCGATCACGGTGAGCCGGTCCCCGATGCGCAGGTCCGCATCCCACAGCCCGTTGATCGCGGTCTCCAGGTTGGCGGCGAGCACTGCGCGCTCGGGTGGCACCCGCTCGGGCAGCGGGTAGACCGCGGCGGCGGGGACCCGGTAGCGGGTCTGGTGTGGGTAGAGGCAGAAGACGGACTTTCCGCACAGCGCCGGCGGACCCTCGACCACCACCCCGACACTGATATACCCGTACTTGACCGGAGCGGGGAACTCGCCGGCCTGGAACGGGGCGCGCATGCGCTGGGCTTCGCTCGCCGGAACTCGACCGATGAACACCAGGGTCTCGGTCCCCCGGCTGATGCCGCTGTAGAGGGTCTGTACGAGCACATCGTCTGGACCGGGTGGCGGTAAGCGCTCGCCGCGCAGCTCCCCCTGGCCGGGGGCGGTCACCCAGAAGGCGATCGCCTGATCGCTGGCGCTGGTTTGCGGAGGGCTGATCTGTGCCATGAGGGCATCTTAGCCGGATTCCGCGCTGGTCGGGAGGTGCGCGGATCGGCTAAGGTTGCGCGACCGCGGTCTGCGGGCGGAGGAGGGATGACCCAGGCTCGATCGAACTGGTCCCGGCGGCGCCGGCCCTTGTGGGGGGCGTTCGCCATGGGTCTCGGCGGCGCGCTGGTGCTCGGGTTCGTCGCTCAGGGCTTGGCAAGTGGGCTGGACCTGAGTGATGCATTCGTGCCCAGGGTGCTGGTGGCCTTCGGACTCGTTCTCGGGCTGGTGCTGAGCTTCCTGCCCGCCGATCTGCCGGCGGGCGGCTTTGGCCTCGCCAACGGCGTCACCCTGCTCCGCGGAGGACAGGTGGCGCTCCTGTGCGGGTTTCTCGGCGAGCCGAGCGGCACAACCGCGGGCTGGCTACTGGTCGGGATCGCCGCCCTGGCACTGGCTCTCGACGGGGTGGACGGGTGGCTGGCGCGCCAGCTTGGGAGCGCAAGTCCCTTCGGCGCCCGCTTCGACCTGGAGACCGACGCCCTGCTGATCGCTGTGCTCTCGCTGCTCGCCTGGCAGACCGGTCGGGCCGGTGCCTGGGTGCTCCTCTCGGGGCTGCTGCGCTATCTGTTCGTGGCCGCGGGGCAGGTTTGGGTCTGGCTGCGGCGCCCGCTTCCGCCCAGCCGGCGGCGGCAGGCGGCGTGTGTGGCACAGGTGGCGAGCCTGCTTCTGTGTCTGACGCCGGCGGTGCCCTTCCCCTGGGAGCGGTTGGCCGCGTTGGCCGGTCTCGGCCTTCTCGTCTATTCTTTCGGGGTCGACATCGTCTGGCTCGCGCGGCATGCGCGACCAAGCCCTTCGGAGGACCAGAGGCCATGAACCGATCCAGTCGTACGTCCCTGTTGCTTTTCCCACCCCGGCGCCCGGGGGCCATGCTCGCGGCCGTCCTGTTCGGCGCGGTCGCCATCGGTGCCCAAGCGGCACCGGTGAGCTACGAGATCGATCCGGATCACCTGAGCATCGGCTTTCTGGTCGATCATGTGGGTTACGCCAAGGTGCTTGGGATGTTCCGCAAGGCGAGCGGGTCGCTGCAATTCGACGAGGAGCGGGGCGAGCTCAAGGATCTGCGGGTGGTCATTGATACCGCTAGTGTCTTCAGCAATCACCAGAAACGCGATGATCATCTGCGCAGCGCCGATTTCTTGAACAGTGCCGAGTACCCGGAGATGGTCTTCACCGCGAGCAGTGCACGCCGGACCGGCGAGCGCAGCTTCGAGATTCCGGGGCAGCTCGCGCTTCTGGGCAAGACCC
>JAEHCY010000353.1 GCA_016880695.1 Chromatiaceae bacterium
GACCTCGTCGGGCAGGTGGACCAGGGCTTCCTCGTCCAGGGCCAACACCTCGTGGCCGAGTTGGCGCAGGATGCGGAACATCTTCAGGCTCCGCACCGTCATGCTCTTGGACAGGTAGAAGCCCCGCGGGACGGTCGCGATCTGGAAGTCGATCTCGCGCCGGGAGCCGATCACCGCTGGAAACCCCCGCTGGGCCGCGACGGCGGCGAGCAGCAGCTTGGGATCGAACTCCCGGACCTGGTTCTCGACCGGAATCAGGAGCGGCACTCGGTGTGTGGGCATGGCCGTTTCCCTTGAGGGCTTGAGCACCAAGCGTCGTCAGGTGCGAAAACGAAAAGTGTACTCGCCGTAGGGTTCGACCCGCACCTCCGCGAAGCGCCCGAGCAGCCGCCCAAAGCGGTCGACGCGGGCCTGCACCTCGGCGGCACTGATGTCGGGAAAACGGTGGGCGTGGTAGACGATATTGTTGCGGTGGCCGGGGCGGCGCATGTTGGCACGCTTGCGCGCCGTGCGCAGCCGATTGCGCAGCAAGCCGCGGGCGTAGGTCGCCAGCGCCGGCCGCGCCGGTTGACGGGCCAGGTACCCGGAAGCCACCAGAACCTCGACCATGCGGTCGGCGGCCAGGGGCCCATCGAGGGCAGCCACATGGGGGTCGAGGATCGTCCGGCGCGTGGCCAGGTCGAGGGGCCCCAGCGCACCGCGGGCCATCTCTCGCGCCAACAGGCACAGCTCCTCGGCCGAGCGGGCAGAGCGGCTGAGCGCGTTCGGCAGGGCGTAGTCGTACTCCTCGCTGGTCACTGGCTCGAAGTTCAGGGTTGGCACGTCGAGCAGGGCGGACTCCACCTGGGTAGTGCCACTGTTGGCGACCAGGGCCTTGCAGGCGATGAGCCAGGGGACCACGTTGCCCTCGTTGACCACCCGGAGGTTGGAGCAATGCTCAGCGACGGCGAGCCAGGGGCCGTGGTTCTCCGCCGGGTGCGGACGGAGCACCAGGGTGTACTCCGGGAGGGCGGCGCACAATTTTGGAAGCATATCGAGGAAATGCTGGAACAGTACCAGCTTGTGGCGGCCCTTGCCGGCTTCGAAGGGGTGCGCCTCGGCGTCCTCGCCGGCCTCGGCGGCACTTTTCAGCTCACTCAGCTCGGCGAAGAAGTGGTTGACCTTGTTGAAATTGGTGTTGACGAGCAGGAAATCGCCGAAGCGCGCGCGGATGGCATCCACCTCCGGGCGGTAGTACTCGCGCACCTCTGGACGCATCAGGTCGATGCGCGGATTACCGGTAACCTGGATCGGTGCGCCACGGTAACCCTCGTAGGCGCGCAAGACCGCGGCGTCGTCGTCGCCCCAGGCCATGAGCTGTGCGACCTGACCAAAAGTCTCGGGGCACAGGCGCCAGCGGTAGTACTCGTAGTCGGGGGCCCGCACCAGCCCCTCCTCATCATAGGCGACGATGTCGTGGCCGAGCTCGCGCAGGATCTCGAACATGCGGATGCTCAGCGTGCGCATGCTCTTGGCCAGGTACACCCCAGAGGGCACAGACGAGGCCTGAAAGTGGATGAAGGCCCGCGATCCCATGATCACCGGGAACCCGCGCTCGGCCGCCACCGCCGAGAGCAGGATCTTGGCGTCCATCTCGCGGACCTGGATCTCGACGGGGATGAGAAGGGTGGAGGGCGAGTGACTCATCGGGTTTTCGCTTCCATTGAGACGAACGTAGTATCGGTGGTTCCGATCAAGGCC
>JAEHCY010000354.1 GCA_016880695.1 Chromatiaceae bacterium
CCCGGTCCGGTGGCCGGCCCGGGGCCTTGGTGTAGACCCGCACCACGGCCAGCGCGCGGAATAGCCAGGGGGCGATCTGCTCCAACCCCGCCCCGGTCAGTGCCGACACCACCAGCGCGGGATAGTCTAGGCCACTCAATTCCCGGAGCACGGCCAGCTCGGCCTCCACCTCGGCAACCGCATCCGCTTTGTTAACGAGAAACAGGGTCGGCAGATGCAGGGCAAAGGGATCGAGGATCTCCTCGTTCACCACCGCCGTGCGCCTCGGGTTCCAATCCGCGCTGAGGAAGATGCTGCGCTGGCGCAGCTCCTCCACGAGCGCCATCACCTGATCGAGGCAGCCCGGGTCACCCAGATCTACCACCAGCAGGCAGGCATCCGCCGGCTGCAGCGCATTGCTGAGCCAGGCGATCGGGTGCTCGGGCACGATCGGCGGTAAGTCGATGAGCTGGAAATGGATATCCTCGTAGGGGAGCATCCCCGGTTGGGGAAAGGCGGTGGTGAAGGGAAAAGGCCCCACCGCGGCGTGGGACCCGGTCAGGCGTGCATGAAGCGCAGACTTGCCGCTGTTGGGAGGACCGAGGAGCGCGATCTGCGCCGCCCCCTCGGGGTGGATGACGGTTTCGGGTCCGCTACGGGTGCCGCCCTTCTTGGGTCCCGCCAGCTCCTCGGTGAGCTGCTTGATGCGGCTCTTGATGTCCGCCTGCAGGTGGTCGGTCCCCTTGTGCTTGGGGATGGTGCGGAGCATCTCCCGCAGCCACTGCAGTCGCTCGGCGGGCTCACGGGCCTTGCGAAAGCCCTCCTCGGCGGCCTTGTATTCGGGTGTGAGATTCGCGGGCATAAGGGCTCGATGGGATCTGGTGCTAAGGCCGTAGCGGGCCCGGCGGCACGCCCACCGCCCGCTTCCCTGGCGCTCACTATCGAGCGCCCCCACCAGGGCTGTCAATCGATGACCAGGGTCAACTCCTCCCAGGGCGGCCCCGCCGCTACCAGTCCCTCGGCCAACCCGGCCTCGCGAAACCGCCCATAGGCCTGGCTCGCGTCCCACAGGCGGAGCCGCCATCGATCCCGATCCAGGCAAAAGCGGCCTCCTCCGATCACCAGGAGATCGGCGTGGGCGGCTTCGAGATGATCGGGCGCTGACCAGCGGGGAGTCATTCCCTGGTCGCTGAGGAAATGCGCCAGGATCTGGTTGTGGTACCGATGGCGCGCTTGGTCGGCGAAGATCACAACCTCCTCCCCGCGCCAACGAAGTTGCAGGAATTTGCCCTCGGTGGGCAGGGACTCGGCGGCACCCTCCGATGCGACGAAGGTCTCAATGCGCATCGCGCCCGGCACCCGCACTGATCGCCGGCCCCGGCTAGGAGAGATCGATCGCGTGGGCCTTGAGGTCGACGAGGGCGAGGATCTCCAGCGCCCGCTCGTGGGTAGCGCGCACCGCGACCCGTGGCGCGCGGCCCGCCTGCAGCGCCTCTCCCCAACGCGACGCGCACAGACACCAGCGGTCCCCAGGCTTCAGGCCGGGGAACTCATACTCGGGTACCGGGGTGCTCAGATCGTTGCCCCGCTCCCGGCTGAACTCGAGAAACTCCCGCGTCATCAGGACGCACACGGTGTGGGAGCCCAGATCCTGGGGTCCGCTCTCGCAGGACCCGCTGCGGGTAAAACCGGTGCGCGGCGAGGCCGAGCATTCCTCAAGCGGCTCGCCCAACACGTTCCTCTGCATCGACATCGTTTGTTGCTCCAATGCCAAGGCTAGACCGAACCCGCGCGCCTTTAGCGCGGAGTCCGGTCTAGCCGAATGTTAGCTGCCGCCGACTCACATAACTGGCCTTGCTATGCAGTTTCCCCGAACCTCATCATCTACCATCGGCTTGTTTGGCGGCTCATGCGACGACGCCCCGCTAGCATGGATGCTGCCACGCCCGCTGCAAGGATCGCGATTATCACAGCCAGCAAGTACAAGTTGAAGTGCTTCCCGAGCGCGAGTTTCAGCCATTCGGCAAGCAACATCTTCACGCCGACTACCATCAGGACCAGCGCGAGCGAGACCTTCAGGTATCGGAACTTATTCACCATGTCGGCCAGCGCAAAGTAGAGCGATCGCAGACCGAGAATCGCGAACACGTTGCTGGTGAACACCAAGAACGGGTCTCCCGTGATGGCGAAGATGGCCGGGATCGAGTCGACGGCAAAGATCAAATCGGTCGTCTCGACCATGACGAGCGCCAGCGCCAGGGGCGTCAGGAGCAGGGTTCCCGGCCGAGCCTTGTCCACCACCTCGTCCGGGACCGTCGGCGCACCGGGGACCTCGCTCTCGTACGACGCAGGTGCACCGGCGCGAACGATAAAGTGCTCACCGTGGAACCTGGCGGTCACCGGGAACAAGCGGCGCGTCAACCGAACGACGATGTTCTTGTTCGGATCGGTGTGATCTGTCTTGAGAAAAAGCATCTTGATCGCCGTCAGGATCAAGAAGACGGCGAAGAGGTACAGAATCCAGTGGAACTCGGCGATCAGCTTCGCCCCGATGCCGATCATCGCACCGCGCAGGGCTAAAGCACCGAGAATGCCCCAGAACAGCACGCGGTGCTGGTAGAGCGGCGGCACCGCGAAGAAGCCGAAGATCATCGCGATCACGAAGATGTTGTCCACACTGAGGGACTTCTCGACGACGTAGCCGGTCAGGTACTTCTCCGTTGCCGTTGCGCCGTCGTTGGTCAGCCCATCGACCGCGTCCACCAGGGTGCCAAGGTCGAACCACTGGCCCTCGTAGGCGAAGTACACAAACACGGAGAACGACAACCCCATGGCTACCCACACGGCCGACCAAGCAAGTGCCTCCTTGACGCTGACGACATGGGCCTTGCGGTGAAAGACGCCCAGGTCAAGTGCCAGCATCAGTAGAACAAACGCTATGAATGCTATCCAGATCCACATCTCTCGTCGTCTGCCTCTGTCATGGATTTGATCCGCGCCAACATCTTGATGGTCGGCCCTTCGCCCCGGGATCGCCCTCGGCGCGCAGCCCATTTCCGACGCTTCTCGGTCGCAGCGGCGTTACCACAGGCCGTAGCCGCCGGGCGGGGAAACGTCCTCGAAGGAGAAAGGGGGCACCCGGTCGGGATGAACATCGACCAGGATTCCCCTGACGTCGGGCGCCCCGGGTACCTCGAGGCGGGTGAAGCGCTCGATAGGCTTGCCGTCCCGATCGGTCAAGGGGTGATCGATGCGCTTCTCGTGGCTGTCGCCGTGGACCAGGAGAACGGGCACCGAGACCTGCTCCACGAGCGCCCGCAGGCCCTCGAGGGTGGCCTTGAACCCTGGGTCGGGCTTCTCGCGATCGAAGCCAGGATCGGCGTGAAAGAAGATCACAATCGCCTTCACCCCGCGCGCCTTGGCCTGGCGAATGGACTCCTTGAGGAAGCGCTGGTTGGCGGCGTCACGCTCGCGGAACTCTTCCATGGCCTTCGCGCGTTTGGGCTGGCGGTTGTTGTGACTACCCACCACGTGAAGGGTCACGAAGAGGATGTCGCCGCGGATGAACCGGATGTTCTCAACGAACGGGGCTTTCTGATGCTCGGTCCCCAGACGATCGAGACGCAGCACCGCCCCGTCCTTGAAAAATA
>JAEHCY010000355.1 GCA_016880695.1 Chromatiaceae bacterium
AGGAATGGTTTATCGCCTTTCTGATGGGGGCGGCGACACTGCTGATCTTCACCGCGGTCGTCCACCGCTATAGTCTGGACTTTTCGGCGCGCTGGGGCTTTGATGCCGTCTATGACTGGCTCTTTGAGATCCGTCTGGGCTGGGCCCAGGAGCTCTGCATCATCATGTTCGTGTGGATGGCCAAGTTCGGCGCCGCCTACGGGGTGCGCACCGGCATCCATGTGGGCGTGGACGTACTGATCAATCGCCTTGAGGGGAAAGCGCGGGCGAAATTCATCGTCTTCGGTCTGCTCGCCGGGGCGCTGTTCACGGGGATCGTCGGCACGCTTGGGGCACGCTTCGTGTGGGAGAACGGGGCGCACTATGCCTTCTTCAAGGCCATTGGGCTGAGCGTCGGCAACCTACCCCAGGGTCCCACCACCCCCGACCTGGAGTGGCCAACCTGGGTGGTGTATTCGGCCATTCCCCTGGGCTCGTACCTGATGTGCTTTCGCTTCCTGCAGGTCACCCTGGGCTTTCTGCGCACCGGCGAGCTGCCGCACCATGACCACGGGCATGTGGAGGGGCTCGAGGAAGAGGCGGAAGTGGGGCCGCCGAAGCCCGGCGAGGAGGACAAGATCTATATCGACGATCTGGAGCTGCACCCGCGTGACCTTAAGACCCCCGATCCCTTCGGCGATCAGGATAAGGGTTCCGGAGGCGCGCGATGAATACCGCCATCATCTTCGGGCTGCTGATCGTCCTGATGCTGACCGGCATGCCGATCTCGATCTCACTCGGTCTGACGGTGCTGAGTTTCCTGTTCCTGATGACCCAGGTGCCGATCGAGTCGGTGGCACTCAAGCTGTTCACCGGCATCGAGAAGTTCGAGATCATGGCAATCCCCTTCTTCATCCTGGCGGGGAACTTCCTCACCCACGGCGGGGTGGCGCGGCGGATGATCAACTTCGCCACCTCGATGGTCGGGCATTGGCACGGCGGGCTGGGGCTGGCGGGCGTCATGGCCTGCGCGCTGTTCGCCGCTGTCTCGGGATCGAGCCCGGCCACGGTGGTGGCAATCGGCTCCATTCTAATGCCGGCCATGGTCAAGGCGGGCTTTCCCAACCGCTTCGGCGCCGGGGTGATCACGACCTCGGGTGCGCTGGGCATCCTGATCCCGCCCTCCATCGTGATGGTCATGTATTCGGTTTCGACCAATACCTCGGTCGGTGCCCTGTTCATCGCCGGGGTGATCCCGGGGCTGGTGCTTGCCGTGATGCTCGGCTTGACCGCTTGGTACCGAGCCTTCAAGTTCAATTATCCGCGGAGTCCCAAGGCGAGTTGGAGGCAGCGCTGGGAGACCTTCCGCAAGTCGGCCTGGGGTCTGTTCCTGATCGTGGTGGTGATGGGGGGGATCTACACCGGCATCTTCACCCCCACCGAGGCCGCGGCCATGAGTGCCGTGTATGCCTTCGTCGTGGCGGTTTTCGTCTACAAGGACCTGACGCTCAAGGACGTGCCGAAGGTGCTCCTGTCCTCGGCCAACATGAGCGCGATGCTGCTCTACATCATCACCAACGCGGTGCTGTTCTCCTTCCTGATGACCCACGAGAACATTCCCCAGGCGATGGCCGATTGGATGATCGGCACCGGCGTGGGGGTGATCGGCTTCCTCCTGATCGCCAATGTCCTGTTGCTGGCGGCCGGCAACTTCATGGAGCCGTCCTCGATCGTGCTGATCCTGGCCCCCATCCTGTTCCCCATCGCCATGAAGCTCGGCATCGATCCGGACCATTTCGGGCTAATGATGGTGGTGAACAAGGAGGACGGCTAGTCTCACCCGCCGGTGGGGCTGAACCTCTACGTCTCCTCGGGTATCACCAAGATGGGCATCACCGAGCTGACCATCGCGGTGTGGCCCTGGTTGCTCACCATGTTGGTGTTCCTGGTGCTGGTCACCTACTGGCCGACCCTGTCGCTGTGGCTGCCGCGCACGTTGGGGATGTTGGGCTGAGAGGCTGCAGGCAGGTCGTCGTGCAGGCCGCCCCAGGGGGGCGGCCTCAGCCGAGAAGGGTAACGGTCAGTCGGCGCCTGTGTGCCTGGGTGCGGTGCTCCCAGAGGTAGATCCCCTGCCAGGTTCCCAGGGCGCAGCGGCCTTTGGTCACGGGAATGCTCAGATGATTGCCGGTGAGCACGCTGCGCACGTGGGCGGGCATGTCGTCTGGCCCTTCGAGATCATGCCGATAGCGCGGATCGCCATCGGGGACCAGCCGTGACATGAAGGTCTCCAGGTCGTGGCGGACCGTGGGGTCGGCATTCTCGCACAGGAGCAGCGACGCGCTGGTGTGGTGCAAGAACACGTGGCACAGGCCGGTCGCGAGGCCGGAGGCGCGCACGATCCGCTCTACCTCCGCGGTAACCTCGTAGGTCCCCCGCCCGCGGGTGGTGACCTCGAATGTCTGTTGCGTTGTCATGGGGTTCTATTCAAATCCGCTGAGCCGATGGGCTAAAGCGGCTATTTGACCAAAACGGCGAGCCGGTGGAAAAGGCGGATCAATCGGCACAGCAGGGCGAGACCTCGCTCGCGCGGCTGCGTGGGGTGGGACCGCAGATGCAGCGTCGCCTTGCCCAACTCGGCATCCACTCGATCGCGGATCTCCTCTTCCACCTTCCCCTGCGCTATCAGGATCGCTCGCGCTGCGTGCCCATCGCCGAGCTGCGCCCCGAGGACGAGGCCCTGGTGGAGGGCGAGGTGGTCGGCAGCGAGATCGTCTCGGGCCGGCGGCGCTCGCTGCGCGTCTATCTGGAGGACCAGGGCGCGCGGCTTCTCTTGCGTTTCTTTTATTTCTCCGCCAACCAGGCGGAGCGGTTGCGCCCGGGGCTGCGGTTGCGTTGCTTTGGCGCGGTGCGCCTCGGTCCGGGTTACCAGCTCGAGATGGTCCATCCGGAGTATCGCAGCCTGGAGGGGCCAGCGCCCCTGGCCGATAACCTGACCCCGATCTATCCCACCACCGAAGGGCTGCAGCAGGGAAGCTGGCGGAACCTCACCGACCAGGCGCTCGGGTGGCTCGGGCAAGAGCCCGAGGCGGTGACCGACTGGCTACCGGTGGAGGTGCACGCCGATCCCGGTCTCCCTGGCCTGCGGGAGGCACTGATGCTCCTGCATCGACCGCCGCGGGACACCGCCTGGGAGGAGCTGCTCGCGGGCTCCCACCCGGCGCGCCAGCGCCTGGTGCTCGAGGAACTGCTGGCCCACCAGCTCAGCCTGCGGCGGATGCGCAAGCAGCGGCAGCAGTTTGCCGCGCCGCCCCTCGCCGGCAGCGGTGCCCTGTGCCAACGCCTGCTCGCGCAGTTGCCGTTTCGTCTGACGGGGGCCCAGCAGCGGGTACTCGGCGAGATCAGTGGGGATCTGCAGCGCGATCAGCCCATGCTGCGTCTGTTGCAGGGCGATGTGGGGTCGGGCAAGACCGTGGTGGCCGCCCTTGCCGCCCTGCAGGCGGTGGAGGCTGAGCACCAGGTGGCCCTGATGGCCCCCACCGAGCTCCTCGCCGAGCAGCATCTCGGCCGTCTGCGCGACTGGCTGGTGCCCCTGGGTGTGGTGCCGGCATGGCTGACGGGGCGGCACAAGGGGCAGGAGCGGGCGCGGGTTCTTCAAGCGATCCTCGCGGGGGAGGCCAGGGTGGTGGTGGGCACCCACGCCCTGTTTCAGGCGGAGCTGCGCTTCCACAACCTCGGGCTGGTCATCGTCGACGAGCAGCATCGCTTCGGCGTGCACCAGCGCCTGCAACTGCGGGAGAAGGGGGCGGTGGACGGGCGGGTTCCCCACCAGCTCATCATGACCGCCACACCGATCCCGCGCACCCTGGCGATGAGCGCCTATGCCGACCTCGACCTTTCGGTCATCGATCAGAGACCCCCAGGTCGCCAGCCGGTTACCACCGTGGCGGTGCCCGACAGTCGGCGCGAGGAGGTGATTGCCCGGGTGCGCGAGGCCTGCGGCCGGGGACGCCAGGCCTACTGGGTGTGCACGCTGGTCGAGGAGTCCGAGGTGCTGCAGTGCCAGGCCGCGGAGGATACGGCGCAACGTCTGGCAGAGAGCTTGCCCGGCCTGCGCGTCGGGCGGGTTCACGGCCGGCTCAAACCCGCCGAGCGGGAAGCGGTGATGGCGGAGTTTGTCGCCAACCGCCTTGAGCTTCTGGTGGCGACCACAGTAATCGAGGTGGGGGTGGATGTGCCCAACGCCAGTCTGATGGTGATCGAGAACCCCGAGCGCCTGGGTCTGGCCCAGTTGCACCAGTTGCGCGGTCGTGTGGGGCGCGGTGAGGCGGCGAGCCACTGTGTGCTCCTGTTCCACCCACCCCTCTCCGAGCAGGCCAAGACCCGGCTCGCGATCCTCCGTGACACCGATGATGGGTTTGTCATCGCGCAGAAGGACCTGGAGCTACGGGGGCCCGGTGAGGTGCTGGGCACCCGCCAGACGGGGGCGATGCAGTTTCGGATCGCTGATCTGGGGCGCGACCAAGCCTTGTTGGCGCGGGCGCAGCGGCTGGCGGACGAGATCCTGGAGCGCTTCCCCGAGCGGGCCGGGCCCTTGATCGAGCGTTGGGTGGGCCGAGGTGGCGACTACGCGCGGGTGTGAGGACTGCGCTCGGCTGCCGCTTTTGCCTATGCCATAATGCGCGCGTCGCAGCCTTTGGATCGGTCCTTGTCCCAGCGTCTTTCGAGCTTTGAGCGTGAGCCTCGCTGGGTCGACTGGGGCCGTTACCCGCGGCACCGGGTTCCCGCCGAGCTCCGGGACTGGCTCTGGGAGCGAGGGTCGCTTACCCGGCGGGTGATCGCCCACTGCCAGGGGCCGTTCCGGGTGCGCCTGCTCCGGCAGTCCGTGGGCCGTCCCCTGGGGAGCGAACGGCGTCTGCTCGCCATGCCGGCCGGTGAGCAGGCCGTGGTTCGGGAGGTGGAGCTGCTCTGCGGCGGGCAGCCCTGGGTGTTTGCCCGGACCCTGTTGCCGCTCGCTAACCTAGGTGGGGCGATGCGGCGCCTCACCCGTCTGGGGACGCGGCCCCTCGGTGAGGTGCTGTTCACCGCGACGGATGTGGAGCGCCTGGTGGTGGAGGTCGCCGAGCTCGATCCAAACGACGGCATCTATCGCGTCGCGAGCGCGCATCTGCTGGAGCCACCCGAGCGGCTGTGGGGTCGGCGTGCGCTCTACGCACTGGCGGGTAAGTTCCTCCTGGTCAACGAGATATTCCTGGTGAGCCGATGGCGGAAGGGGGCGGTCGAGGTTCCATGAGCACCCAGCATATCAATCTCACTCCCCGGGTGATGCGGCCCGATTCCACGAGGGCGCGGTTGTGGGCCTACGCGCGCCTGATTCGGGCCGACCGCCCGATCGGCATCTTCCTTCTGCTCTGGCCGGCCCTATGGGCGCTGTGGATCGCCGGTGCGGGCAATCCACCCTGGCGCGTGGTGCTCATTTTTGTCCTGGGAGTGGCGCTGATGCGCTCGGCGGGTTGCGCCATCAATGACTACGCGGATCGGGAATTTGATCGCCAGGTGCAGCGGACCCGCAATCGACCCCTCGCCACGGGGCTGGTGAGTCCTGGGGAGTCCCTCGCCGTGTTTGCCCTGCTGAGCCTGTTGGCTTTCGGTCTGGTCCTGTTGCTCAACTGGACCACCGTGGCCATGTCGGTGGTCGCCCTGACACTGGCGGTGATCTACCCGTTCATGAAGCGTTACACCCATCTGCCGCAGCTCTTTCTGGGGGCGGCCTTTGGTTGGGCGGTGCCCATGGCCTTCACCGCGCTCGATGGCTCCGTACCCCCGGTCGGATGGTGGTTGTTCGCGGCCACGCTGGTGTGGGCGCTGGTGTACGACACCCAGTATGCGATGGTCGATCGCGATGATGATCTGAAGATCGGCATCAAGTCGACCGCTATCCTGTTTGGGCGCTGGGATCGGCCCATGATCGGCCTGCTTCAGGTGGCCCTATTGGGGCTCTTGACGTGGGTCGGTCTGGAGGCGGGGCGCGGGTGGCCCTATTTTCTCAGCTTGGCGTTGGCGGCTGCGCTGGCCGGCTATCAGCAGTACCTGATCCGGGATCGCAACCCCAGTGCCTGTTTCCAGGCCTTTCTCAACAACAACTACCTCGGCATGCTGGTGTTTGCCGGGATCGCGCTGGATTACCTGCTACGGGGTTCCCTGTAAGGCCAGCTTGGGTTTTTTCATTCTTACGCGAGGAAAGACAAGCAAATGCGGTTTCCAAGACTCTTTGGTGTGATTTTGGGTGGGCTGTTGGCGTTCCCGGCGCTAGCCATGGACGAGGGTATCGATTACGCCAAGCTCCCTCAGCCCCAGCCCACCGATACCGGGGACAAAATCGAGGTGTTGGAGCTCTTTTGGTACGGCTGCCCGCATTGTTTCCACCTAGAGCCCGGCCTGGATAAATGGCTGGAACGACGCCCGCCCAATGTGGCCTTCCGGCGCATGCCGGCGGTGCTGGGGCCGCACTGGGAGCCGCCGGCACGGGCCTTTTACGCCGCCGAGCAGCTCGGCGTTCTGGACAAGATCCACACCCCGCTGTTCGATGCGATGCAGGTGAAGAAGCGCAAGCTCGATAGCGAGGACGAGCTGGCGGAGTTCTTCGTCGAGCAGGGGGTGCCCAAGGAGGCGTTTCTCAAGGCCTACCGATCCTTCGCCGTGGACGTGAAGATGCGTCGGGCGGTGGAGATGGGCAAGCGCTACGGGGTGGACGGAGTTCCCTCGTTCATCGTCAACGGCAAGTATCGAACCAGCGCCACCCAAACGGGCGGGATCGAAAAGCTGTTCGAGGTGCTCGACTATCTGGTCGCCGAGGAGACCCGGGCAGCGGGCGGGAGCTGAGGGGGGTGACCCAACCGCCGCCCACCGCCCCAGTCAGCCAGTGGGTGCGGCGCGGCGGTTCCCGCGGTCTTGTGCAACCGACTGGCCGGGTCGGAAATGGGGGCCACTTTCCGATCAGTGCCCGTACCTGAGGCGTGGTGAAGAAATCGTCGCGAGCGGCCCGAGCACAGGGCGGTCCGCGGCGAGGCCCCGATACCTTGGTCGATAGGTTTCCAGTTACGCGAATCGCGAGTGAGGACGCAGTACCCTGACCCTGTCGCGCAGTAGATTTGCTCACACCCTCTGAGCCTTCAGTCGGCGTGGTGCGGGTGCTCCTCGGGGATGATCTTGGCGTCGGGGTTGGGATATTTCTCCACCACCCAATTGGGTAGCTTAGCCAGATTCGCGTGGTAGAGCGCCTCTGACTCCATGATCACCAGCACCAGCACAGTCACCATCATGGGCAGGATCCCCACCCCGCCTATCAGTGCCCAGACCGCCTCCTTCATCATTTTGAGGTAGGTATGGGCCCCCCAACCCAGTGCACTGATCGCGAGCAGCATCAGCAACATGAGAATGAAGATCTTGCTGCGCCGAGCACACACCTGCCAGTGGCACATCACATACCAGGGATCACGGGTTCTCGAGCGTGCGGCTCGCCACAGGGTGTAGCTAAGGATGCTGAAGGAGATCACTGGGGTTAGTGCCAGGAGCCAAGGCAGGGAACCGGCCATCCCGAGCGCCGCCACGAACATCAGGATGTGATTGGCGATGAGGTTGGTGAGAAAGAGCTCGTGGGGGATGTTGGCCTGCTTGATTTCTTTCTCGCTGACTTCGAAGCGCATCGGGCAATTCTCGGGGGCGGGCGGCCAGCTGGCCTGGAGGCCGAAAAAATATCATGACGGAGACTCCCCGCGCAGGGAATCTCGCGGCCGAGCATCGATCGACCTGTCGGCTTTCCGCCTGTGAAGCCGCCCCCCTGGAGTCGGATCCTGGCGTTCGTTAACCGGATACTTCCAGAACCTCGACCAGCTCTGCCACGATTCCGCATTCGCCCTCTTCTAAACCGGTCAGTACGATGGGCTCGAAATCGGGGTTGACAGGCTTGAGCTTGATTCGCGCGTGGCGCCAGGACTCACCATCCTCGGCCTTCTCGCTTTCGTAGCGCTTCACGGTGTAACGCTGGCTCGTCTCCGGATCGCTCGTGTCCCGGAGCTGGACGAGAACGATCTTCCCCTGACGCGTACCCCCGACCGGCGCGCGGAAGAGGCAGTACGCACCGTCAGGGATCGTCGGCTCCATGGACTTACCAACGACCTGGGCGACGAACATGCCGGGGCGCAGGCGGTGCCTCGTCTCGACGGCCACCCACTCGAATCCGTCGTCCTCGACATGCTGGGGGTCGCCGAAGGCGCCGGCGGCGGCCTTGAGCGGAACGAGCGGCACGCAGGTGGCGTAGCGCTCCTTGGGCTTGGGCTCGACGATGCAAAGCCGCGGCGGCAGGGCCAGAGACGTTATTCCCCGCTCCGCTTCGCCCACACCGCTTCGTAGGCGCCGATACGCTTCCGACGCCATCCATGCGGTCACGACCTTCTGGAACGGTACGTCGTTCATGAACCGCACGAAGATGTCTTCGTTCTGGTCCATCCGTTCGACGAAAAGTGTTTCCAGCAGATTCTTGAACACTAATTCGAACTTGTCTCCCGGATTCACAGCGGCCGCCTGCCGCAAGCCGTCGTCGGCCATCGCCGCTTCGACGATCTGGTCGAAGAAGAGCTGGTCGGCCTGGTTGAAATCGGTTCCGAACCTCTCATTGACAATGTCAATCAGACGCGACAGGACCACCATTTCTTCACGAACCTTACCGCTGCCAACCTCGGTCGGCCCGTCCAGTGGACTGCCATGACCCTCTTTCAGGCTTATGGACCCCTCGCTGATCTTCTGGAGCCGGTAGTACTCCAGCCTTACGTCGTCGTCAAAGCTGTAGAACGGTCCCCTCCG
>JAEHCY010000356.1 GCA_016880695.1 Chromatiaceae bacterium
AGCCTGTCCATGGCGCTCAGGCGAGTCGTTTTAGGCACCGCCTAGGTGTGCGAACCGGACACCGTTGCCTGGGTCTATCCCAGGACGCCTTGACCAGACCTCCTGCGTCGGGCGGAGCGGGGTGCTCGGGTGAAGGCAACGGGTTACGGCCGGGTGGATCTGGATGTGCCAGCAATGTTACAGGCGCTGGCCCGGGTCGACCCTGGCGCGCGGGTGTTCGGAACCGACCTTCTCTCCACCCGCGCGCCGCGCACCTTTTGGACTCGGACCTCGACTTGATCCTGGCCGTCCTGGGGGCCGATCTTGCCCCGCGAGTGCTGTGGGACAACGCCCGCGATCTCTATCGTCTTCCCCGGACGGGGTGAACGAACCCCTTAACGCGGCAGTTTCAGGGTCACCTCCTTGACCTGCTCCATGGCGTGAATGGCTGCCTCCAGGTTGATCTGGTCGGGGTTCTCGGTGCTCTGGGCGTGCAGACGCCCCATCAGCTCGGGTTGTTCCAGGGTGTAGCCGTTGCCGGATTGTTCCTGCACATAGGCGGCCCAGGGCACGAACTTGGTCAGGGGGAAAAGGCGTCCCTCGGTGGGGGAGACGTCGATGTTCAGGCCGGCGACGAACAGCAGGCGCTTACCCTGGTAGGCGTGCTCCTTGACCAGCGTGCGGTAGGTGCGGTCGAACTCGATCTGGGTGTTGATCTGCGCGGCGGTCAGAGGCGGTGAGGGTGCGGTGACGATCAGCGGCATGAAGCGCATCAGGTTCTGCTCGAGGTGCTCGCGGCCTTCCTCGTCGGTCGATACGTTGCGGCGGAAGAAGAAGAGATCGGGTGTGAGGGCGGCGCCGATGGGACGGGGCTCGGTGGTAAACCGCTCCACCCCCAGTTCCCGTACCAGCCCCTCCGCGGCGAGAAACACCTTGGAGGTGCTGAGTGACTGCACGTACTGGGGCTGCCCGTCCTCGCTGTGCCGCACCAGGGTGGCCAGGCGCAGGAACAGGCCTTGCTCGCGGCGCTGATTCAGCAGTTGGTTGTCGATGGTGATCAGGCCCTGGCCATCGCGCTGATGGATCAAGACTTGGCCTTTGGCGAACTCGTACTCCCTCCGATACCAGTCGATCACCCCGCAGATCTTGCCGCAACTGGTGGAGGACTCCTGGTCCTTGGTTTGCAGCCGCCGATAGGTGCCGAAGGTGCCGGTTTCCGCCTCGTAGCCGACGTGGCTGGCCTGAAGCAGGACCAGGTCCTCGCCATGATGGGCGTGGGGACCGTGGCGATCGGTGGCCACCACCCCGCCGACCTGGCCGTGATTGAAGGGAAAGGTGCCGAAGTGTTTCGCCAGGAGGATGATCGGGTAACCCTGGCTCTCGTCGGAGCAGAAGGCGCGGGAAGCCATGATCTTGCCGCTCTGCATGCCGAGGGTGCGACACAGGTTGTACAGGCGTGGCACGAACAGGCTGTAGCGCATGGCCAGATTGGCGATCTGGAAGTTGGCCAGGGGCTCAGGGGTCGGGCTGTCGGCGCGATACATGGGGCTCACCTCGCACAGGGTGCCGTCGCAGGGCTCAGGTTAATCCTCGCATATCCGCTTAGATGTGGCACTTACGGGTGGCGGAGCGTATCCGCGCGGGGCGGGGGCAAGCCTATCGGTGCGATCTACCCTGACGGGTTAGTGGGGTGCCGCTCGCAGGCGCGCAAGGGTCTTGTCTCCGTGCCGAAGCTCAAGAACCCCATCGGTGATTCGGAACCGCTCGGTGCGCTTGAGGGCGTCGAAGAAATCCCGCTCCATCGCGGCCTCCTCGACGCAGGCGCGCAGGGTGCCCGCCAGGGAGGAAAACCTCAGTCCCTCGCCGTCCTGGGTGAACTGGCCGCGGAAGCGATTGCAGCCGCTGTAGCCGCTCACCGAGCGGATGCGCGGGTCGAGCAAGATCTCGGGGGTGTGCTGTGGGTGCCTGGGCGCAACTGCCGTCCCACCAAGCTCGAATAGGCGCCAGCGGGTGCCGGAGAGGGGCATCGCCGCGAGCGGGCCGCACTCCCTGTCGGGCCCAACCCGTCCAATGGCCTCCACTACCAGGGTTGCCACTGGTCGGTTGGCTTCCATCCCCGGTCGGTGCTCGATGTGACCGCGCACCCTGACCAGGACTGGCTCTCCGGGGCCGAAACCTGCGGCCAGGTAGGCCCGTTCCAGCTCGAGGTATGCCTGCTCCATGGCCACCGGGTAGCGTTGGCCGCTGCGGCAGTCGGTGAACAGGGCCGCATCCTCCAGATACTGGAACAGGCCCTGGTGCTCAGCGCTTGCGGGGAGCTCCGCCTTGGTTGCTGGGTCCGCCGGGCTCGCGGCAACGACACCTGTTAGCAGAAGGCTCAACAAGAGCAATCGGGACATGGCGGGGTCCTCGCACCAATCCGCCCAATCTGCCGCCTCGCCTTCGCCTCCGCCGCCCACGCAGCTCCCATAGCTTCAACCTCCAATCAAACTAGCAATTTTGTTAGGAGTGGTGCGCATCGGCTGCTCGGCCTGCCACGGCAGGTCTAGTGCCTCCGCAGACTCCTGCTTCCTCCCGTCCAGAAACAGCACCTGCAGGGCAATCAGCATAGCCTTCTGCAGGAAGGTTGAATCGCGGCGGTAGCCAAGGCCAGCGTCCTTTTCTAGCCTCTTGACGTGTCCCTCCCCGTACATTCCCATCAACCACGAGGCTTCCTCACAGGAGAGGCCAAGATCAACCCGAACCCGCTTGAAGTTTCTGTGGGTGGGGATCTATAACACTTTTTCTTCAGATTTCATACTCCGGCTCCCCAGTGATTAGCCCTCAATGTGACTGTCAGCTCATCTATGGCGGCCTCTATATCCTCAACGTTCTCCTAATAGGGTCCCCAGAAGCCACCGAGGGGGTCAGCACCATTGCGCGCTGGCGGTTTCCGCGTTGCCATGCCGCCAGAATTAGCCGTCGCCGGGGCGTGATGCAGTACCTGGACCATTCGATCCCGATGGCAACCGGCAGAGGCATCCGCGCATTTTCTTGTGTGCCTCCGCGTAGCTGCCGGACCAGAGGTCGGTCAGTCTGTAGTGGATGAGCAAAGCCCATCCACCCCTCCGCGTCGGCGCCGGTGATGTTGACACCCTTTTTATGTTTTCGCTGTCATCCTCCGGCTGCTCGTGACTCCGCGACTCCGCCATGAACCCCAGACCTTCTTTTCGCCTCGATCTACGCCGTGCTCGCGGGCCGTCGCGCTATGGCCTTTCGGTGCTCGTCTGTATCGCCACGACGCTCATCGCCAAGTCCCTGTCCACCCACGTGGACCCGGTGAACCTCGCCATGCTGTTTCTGCTGGGGGTGTTTGTGGTCGCCCTGCGCCTCGGCTGGGGACCGGCTTTGCTGGCCTCGTTCCTGAGCGTGGCCGTGTTCGATTTTTTCTTGGTACCGCCCCACCTGTCTTTCGCGGTTGCGGACGCTCAGCATCTGATCACCTTCGTGGTGATGTTGACGGTAGCCCTGATCACCAGCCATCTGGTGGCCCGTTTGGGACGCCAGACCGAGGAGGCACTGGAACGGGAGAGTCGCACCCGCGCCCTGTACGAGATGGCGCGGGAACTGGCGGGGACGGTGGCGTTGGCGCAGGTGGCGGAGATCACCGAGGGCTTTCTCGGCCAAGTCCCCAGCGTAAGCTCCAGACTCCTGCTGCCCGACCCTGCCGGGGAGCTGCAGACTCCGGAGGCCGATGGATCCGCCATTGGGGACATGAGCCCGGCGCGGAAGGCCTATGGGTTGGGCGAGCCCGTCGAAGTCTCGATTCCAATTGAAGGCAAGGTACGGATCTACCTGCCCCTCGCCGCGCCCGGACGTGCTCCAGCGGGTGTACTAGAGGTGATCGTGGATGCAGCGACACTGCAACGCGAACGACCCCTGCTCCACGCCGTCGCGCCCTTGGCGGCCATTGCCGTGGAGCGCCTTCGCTACGCAGAGGCGGCCAAGGCAACCCAGGTGCAGGTGGAGGGGGAACGGCTGCGCAATTCGGTGCTATCGAGTCTGTCTCACGACCTGCGCACGCCGCTCACGGCCCTGGTCGGCCTCGCCGACACCCTGGTCATTGCCGGAGACGCCTTTCCCCCCACCCATCGGGAGACGTCCCAGGCCCTGAAAGAACAGGCGGTTAAGCTGGCGGGCACGGTGCACAACCTTTTGGACCTGGCCCGCCTGAATGCCGGGCGGGTGGGTCTGCGCAAGGAATGGCAACCGCTGGAGGAGGTGATAGGGGCAGCCATCAAGCTGCTGCGGCCGGCCTTGGCCCAGCATCCGCTGACAGTGGAGCTCGACCCGGATCTGCCTTTGCTGGAATTCGACGCCCTGCTGATCGAGCGGGTCATCGGAAACCTGCTGGAGAACGCAGCTAAGCACACGCCGCCGGGTACCGCTATCGCCGTCACCGCGCATCGGGACGGACATCAGGCCAGCGTCAGCGTCTGCGACCAGGGTCCCGGGTTTCCGGTCGGCAGCGATCTCCTCGCCCCCTTCGACCGTAGCGAGACACCCGCGGGCAAAGGGGGCATCGGTCTGGGCCTAGCCATCTGCAAGGCTATTGTCGAAGCCCATGGCGGTTGCCTAACCCTGGACAATCTCGCCGAGGGCGGCGGCTGTGCCCGATTTTCCCTCCCCTTGGGGTCGCCGCCGGCAATCGAGGAAGAAACCGGGGAGGAGGCCCCATGAGCACGATTCTGCTGGTCGAAGACGACCCCCAGATCCGCCGCTTCGTACGCCTTGCCTTGCAGGGTGAGAATTGCACGGTGCGGGAGGCAGGCAGCGTTGCCGAGGGACTGGCCGCGACCAGAGACCACCGACCGGATCTGCTGATCCTGGATCTGGGTCTGCCGGACGGCGATGGACTGGATCTGATCGCGAATCTGCGTCCCTGGGCCGATGCGCCCATTCTGGTGCTGTCGGCGCGCAGCCTGGAGACGGACAAGGTGACCGCCCTGGATCGGGGGGCGGACGACTACCTGGCCAAGCCCTTCGGGGTGGCCGAGCTACTGGCCCGGGTGCGGGCGCTGCTGCGCCGTCGCACGGGGCGGGAGCTGGCCGACCCCCAGATCGGCTTCGGTGATGTGGTCGTGGACCTCGCCCGGCGTACAGTGGTCCGGGCGGGGGAGGGGGTGCACCTGACCCCCATCGAGTACCGCCTGCTCACGTTGTTTCTCAGCCAGCCCGACCGGGTCCTCACCCAACGCCAGATCCTGCGGGAGGTTTGGGGACCGGGTCACAGTGACAGCAGCCATTACCTGCGGGTCTACGTGGGTCGGCTGCGCCACAAACTGGAGATTGATCCCACCCAACCCCGCCATCTCGTCACTGAGACCGGGGTGGGGTACCGGTTCGTTTTCTGAAGACCCAGTGCTCCCCAGCACCCCTCAACAGCAATAACCGCTTACAGAAGGTCGCCATGGATTCCCAACACAAAAATCTCTCTGCCCTCATCGTCAGCGCCATCGGCGTCGTGTACGGAGATATCGGCACCAGCCCCTTGTACGCGCTCAAGGAAACCTTTGCCGGACATCACCCGCTGCCGGTGATCCCGGACAACATCCTTGGGGTGCTGTCGCTCGTCTTCTGGGCCATCACCATCCTGGTTTCCGTCAAGTATGTAGCGGTCATCATGCGGGCGGATAACCATGGCGAGGGGGGCAGCCTGGCGTTGTTGGCCCTAGTCACCGAGATTGTAAAGGGCAGCAGGGTGACCTGGATCGTCGGTGTGCTCGGCATCTTCGCCGCCGCCTTGTTTTATGGCGACAGCATGATCACCCCGGCCATTTCGGTATTGAGTGCGGTCGAAGGCTTACAGGTGGTCGCGCCCGAGCTCGGGGGCTATGTGTTGCCGATCACGGCCGTGGTGCTCACGCTCTTGTTCTGGATCCAGAAGCGGGGTACG
>JAEHCY010000357.1 GCA_016880695.1 Chromatiaceae bacterium
AGGTTCTGGTGGGCGACCAGCGCGGCGAGTGTGATCACGCCCTCATCGCTGTAGGCCAGGCGCAGCGAATCGATCAGGGCTGGGTCGATGTTGCTTTCAGCAACGGTGATGGCTTCGGCGTAGGCGAATGCAGCCTTCTCCCCATCGGTAAAGAGCGAGGACTCGCGGAAGCGGGTCAGGGCCTCGATGTGCGCGTCGGTGGCGCCGCGTTCCAGGGCGTGGGAGGCATTCAAGTCAACGCAGAAGTGGCAGCTATTGAGCTGCGCGATCTGGGTGCGGATCAGGGCTCGTAGGCGACCATCGAGGGGCGAGCTCTTGTGCTCCAGCGCTCGATGCATCAACTGAAAACCGATGAAGGCCAAAGGGAGCCGGGCCCACAGTCGTACCGAT
The DNA here is from genome assembly GCA_016880695.1 of Chromatiaceae bacterium. Classification (GTDB taxonomy): domain Bacteria; phylum Pseudomonadota; class Gammaproteobacteria; order Chromatiales; family Chromatiaceae; genus JAEHCY01. Next base: position 391 of record JAEHCY010000357.1, read on the forward strand.
TCGGGCAGCTTGCCCAGACGCCGTCGCATCAGTGTCAGTAACGGCCGCAGGTACCAGGCGTAAGGGTAGCGCTCGGGGGTGTCGATAAAGCTCATACGCGGTTTCCGGAAAACGTTGTCTTGGCGATGATTACGGCGGGCGGCCGAACGACGCGCACTGGTGGCTGGGTGCGCTCGATGCCTGTCCTTTTCTTCAGAGACGCGAACTCGCCATCTGGCCCCAGAGGAGGAGATGCATACTGTGGCAGCGGCGCTCGGCCGTTGGTGGCAGCCCCACCTTTGTGCGAGGCTGCCCGTTGCATAGCCCTCTGCCGCACACAGGAGTTCCCGGCGCCGGTGCGCCAAGACTGGCGCAGGACTAGAGCGCGCGGATCTTGGCGGCCTGGGCCTCGAGCTTTTCAATGGCGGCACGGTTCGAGGCAAGCCGCTCGCGCTCTTTCTCCACCACCACAGCCGGGGCCTTTTCGGTAAAGCTCGGGTTGCCGAGCTTTGCTGCAATTCGCTCGAGCTCCGCCTGCAGGCGGGCAATCTCCTTGCCCAGGCGGGTAAGCTCGGCATCCTTGTCGATCAGGCCGGCGAGGGGGATTAGCACCTTCATCCCGCCGACCAGGGCGGTGGCGGCCTCGGGACCCTCGTCGCTTTCGGGCAGGACGGTGATGGATTCGGTGCGGGCCAGGAAGTCGAGATAGGGGCGGTGGCGCACCGCCCAATCCCGGTCCTGGGCACTGGTGTGGCCGAGAAGAATGGGCAGGGGTTTGCCGGGCGGGATGTTCATCTCGCCCTTGATGCGCCGCACCCCAAGGATGAAACCCATCACCCAGTCCATCTCCTCCTCGACTGCTGCATCCGTCAGCTGGCTGTCCGCGGTGGGATAGGGCTGGAGCATGAGGGTTTCGCCGGTGATGCCGGTGAGGGGGGCCACCCGCTGCCAGATCTCCTCGGTGATGAAGGGCATGATGGGGTGGGCGAGGCGGAGTAGGGCTTCGAGGGTCCGCACCAGGGTCTGGCGGGTGCCGCGCTTGGCCGCCTCGGAAGTATGCTCGCCGTTGAGCACCGGTTTGCACAGCTCCAGATACCAGTCACAGAACTCGCTCCAGGTGAACTCGTAGATGGCCTGGGCCGCCTGGTCGAAGCGGTAACCACGGATCGCCTCGTCGGCGGTGTGGATGGTGTTCTGCAGCCGTGCCAGGATCCAGCGGTCGGCAACCGAGCGTTCCACCGGCGCACCCGGCTCTGCGCCGCAGTTCTGTCCCTCGGTATTCATCAGGACGTAGCGGGCGGCATTCCAGAGCTTGTTGCAGAAGTTGCGATAGCCCTCGGTGCGGCTGAGGTCAAACTTGATGTCGCGGCCGGTGGATGCCAGCGCGGCGAAGGTGAAGCGCAGTGCATCGGTGCCGAAGGCGGGGATACCGCCGGGGAAGTCGATTCGGGTCTGCTGGGCGATCTTCTGCGCCAGGTGCGGCTGCATCATGCCGCTGGTGCGCTTCTCCACCAGGGCGTCGAGCTCGATGCCGTCGATCAGATCGATGGGGTCGAGGATGTTGCCTTTCGACTTGGACATCTTGTCCCCGTGGGCGTCGCGCACTAATCCATGGATGTACACCTCCCGGAACGGCACCTCGTCCATGAACTTGAGCCCCATCATGATCATCCGGGCGACCCAGAAGAAGATGATGTCGAAGCCAGTCACCAGCACCGAGGTGGGGTAGAAATCCCGCAGCCGGCCGGTCTTTTCTGGCCAGCCCAGGGTGGAGAAGGGCCACAGCGCCGAGCTGAACCAGGTGTCGAGCACGTCGGGGTCCTGCGCGAGGGGAAAGTCGGCGGGGAGACGATGGCGCTCGCGCACTGCCTGCTCGGAGCGACCCACATAGACGTTGCCCTGGGGGTCGTACCAGGCGGGGATGCGGTGGCCCCACCAGATCTGGCGGCTGATGCACCAGTCCTGGATGTTGCGCATCCACTCAAAGTAGGTGTTCTTCCAGTTATCGGGAACGAAGCGAATACGCCCGTCCTCCACCGCGGCGATGGCGGGCTCTGCCAGGGGTCCGACCCTGACGTACCACTGGTCGGTGAGAAATGGCTCGATCACCGCGCCGGAGCGGTCGCCGCGGGGAACCATGAGCTTGTGGTCATCGGTCCGCTCCAATAGCGACTGGGCCTGCAGGTCGGCGAGGACACGCTGACGCGCCTGGTAGCGATCGAGTCCCACGTAGGCGAGGGGAACCAGCTCGCCTTCCTCCGCCGTGTTGGTGCGCAGCGCCGCTTCCGC
>JAEHCY010000358.1 GCA_016880695.1 Chromatiaceae bacterium
CGGCAAGTCTCGGAAAGCTTGGCATCAAGGAGAACCGGCCCTTGCTGCTGGCACTCACGAGAGACCCGAATAGTCATGTCCGTGCCAGCGCCACAGAAGGATTGATTCGCCTGGGCGATCCCTCCGCCCTCACGCTAGCCAAAGAGTTGGCTCGGCATTCCGACCCTTCAATCCGCGGTGCAGCGGCACAGGCCTTGAGTGCCTCCGCCGAGAAAGACGCTTTGGCGGTTCTCCAGACGCTCTTACAGGACCAGCAGCCGCTTCCTCGCCTGATGGCCGCCAAGGGATTGCGGAAAAGCAGCGAGAGTGCCATCCCGCTCTTAGTAACGGGTTTACAAGACTCGGATGAGGCCGTGCGTATTGCGAGTGCCAACAGCCTGCTCCAACAGTTGACCCGATTAAGTTCATCCAAACGTCGCCACTAACCGAGGCCCGCCATGGTTAAATTTTTCGCTGTTGTCTTGTTGCTCGTTGGGGCATTCGGGGCGGGCTACTATCTCGGACAACGGCCCGTCGGGACGCTTCAGCGAACCGTCGCAGAACTTCAACAGTCATTGAAGGATATGTCTAGAAACGTGTTGGATACGACACTCGGAATCGAGCGCGATCTCCGCAGGCGTCAGGGACTCGTGCCTCGGTATTCGGCGCGAGCGGTTGCCGGTCGTTAGCGCTCCGTCGGGTCGGGACGCGGCGGCACCTGTGACCCAGGATCTCCTTCGGTGAGCGCGCCGACCACCGCCAGCCAGCCGGCGGCGAGGTTGTCGCGGTTGTATCCGCCACCACCGAGGGCCACCAGGGCCCCGCCGCAGCAGTCATCAGCCAGGGCGCACAGGCGGCGGGCGGCATGGGCGTGGGCGCGTGGACTCAGGCGGAGGTGGGTGAGGGGGTCGCCGGCCAGGCTGTCGGCGCCACACTGGAACAGGATGAACTCTGGCCGGCTCCGCGCCACGAAGCGCTCGACCTCCGGCCAGAGCTCGAAGAACCGCGCATCGTCGGTTCCAGGGGCGAGGGGGACATTCAGCTTGGTGCCCAGCGCCGGTCCGCGGCCGCTCTCGCCGGCGCTCCCGGTCCCGGGGTAGAGGTAGCGGCCGTCCTCGTGGAGATCGGCGATACAGAGGTCGGGGTCCCGCTCGAAGGCATAGAACACCCCGTCGCCGTGGTGGGCGTCGATGTCCACGTAAGCGACCCGGCGCAGGCCATGCACCGCGCGCAGGGTCTCGATGGCGATGCCGCAGTCGTTGAACACGCAGAAGCCGGCCGCCGAATCCCGGCGGGCGTGATGGAGGCCGGCGATGGGCACGAAGGCGCGGCGGAGTTCCCCGGCGCGGATGCGGGCGATGGCATCGAGCACGCTGCCCACCACGTAGCAGGCCGCCTCAAAGACTCCGGGGAAGGCAGGGGTGTCGCCATAGTCCAGGTATCCGCTGCCCAGCAGGGACTGGCGACGCACCCGCTCCACATAGGGGCCGGTGTGGAAGCGCAACAGGGCCTCGGTGGACGCCGCAACCGGTGGCAGGACGCGCACCGCCGGCAACAGGGGCGATGAGCTCAGGGCGGTGAAGAAGGCCGCGAACCGATCCGGACCGAAGGGGTGTCCCGCGCCAAAGCCATAGCGGGCCAAGGCCTCACCCGCGTAGACGGCGACCGATGGGTTGGGCGACATGGGAGGTCCCGCGAGAGGAAGGGGGAGCCGTTTGCCGCTACTGGCGAATCCCCTCGATGGAGAGGGTCAACTCCACCTCGCGCGACTGGTTTCCCAACTCGTAGTCGATGCCGAAGTCCTTCAGTGCCAGTTTGGTGGTGCCGAGGAAGCCGCGCCGATAACCGCCCCAGGGATCGAGGCCGTTGCCGATGTGTTCCACCGCGATCTCAATGGGTCGGGTATGCCCGTGCAGGTTGAGGTTGCCCTTGAGCAGGGCACGTCCATTGCCGAGCGCATCGAATGAGGTGCTGGTGAAACGGGCCTGGGGATACTTGCTGGCGTCGAGGAAGTCGGCGCCGCGCAGGTGCTTGTCGCGCTCGGCGTGGTTGGAATCGATGCTGGCGGTGTCGATGGTGACCACCACGCTCGACTGCGCGGGGTCCTTTTCATCGTAGCTGAACTGGCCGTCGAATCGGTTGAAGCGGCCGTAGAGCCAACTATAGCCGAGGTGCTTAATGCGGAACTCGATGAAGGCGTGTGCTCCTTTGATATCGATCGCATAGTTCTCGGCGCGGGTTGGGGAGGCGGCGAACAGCATTGCCACCAGAGCGGCGGCGAACCAAGACAGTCGTTTCACGGCAGATCCTCCGTAGGTCTTCAGGGATAACTCTAAGGCCTTTGCGCGGGTCGTCCAAGCAGGCGCAACAGGGTCGCGTCGCGGTCGAGGAAATGATGCTTCAAGGCACCGGCCGCGTGCAGGGTCACCAGAGCGATGAGGGTCCAGGCGAGTGCATAGTGTAGCGCTCCGGCGACGTCCTCGAGGTTTTTTACCGGCCCACTCAAGGAGGGGATCTCGAACCAGTCGAGCACCGACAGGGGGCGCCCGTCGGCGGTGGATACCAGGTAGCCGCTCACCGGGATGGCGAGCAGCAGGAGATAGAGCAGGGTGTGGACCCCATGGGCCAGTCGCTCCTCCCATCGGTGCTTGCTCAAGGGGATCGGAGGCGGGCTGATCAGGCGCCAGACGAGGCGAAGCCCGACCAAAGTCAGGGTGATCACGCCCAACCCCTTGTGCCAAAAGGGCGCAGCCCGGTACCAGGGGTGATAGTAGTCGAGCGAGGTCATGTAAAGCCCGAGCCCGAACAGGCCGAAAACCAGCAATGCGGTGAGCCAATGGAGCAGAATGCCAACCCAGCCATAGGTCTCGGAGGTGTTGCGGAGGGGGATTGGCCGGCGGTCTCGGCCGCCGCTGCCTGTGCTGCCACCGGCTGGCGGTTGTTTCCGCTGGGATTCAACGGTAAACTTTCTTGTTTCGCCCAACACCGACTTTCTCCTTGCCTTACCGCGCTCCTGCGGAAGGCTGCCAACCCGAGAGGAGCCTCCATGCGACACTATGAAGTGGTATTTCTGGTTCACCCGAGCCAGAGCGAGCAGGTCCCCGCGATGATCGATCGCTATCGCTCGAACATCGAAAAGCATGGGGGCATGATCCATCGTTTGGAAGATTGGGGGCGCCGCCAGCTCGCCTATCCTATCAACAAGGTGCATAAGGCCCACTACGTGCTCATGAATGTGGAGTGCGACGCCGAGGCACTTGCCGAGCTCGAGAACGCCTTCCGATTCAACGATGCGGTCCTGCGCAGTCTCGTCATCCGCATGAACGCGGCGGTGACCGAGCCTTCACCGCTGATCAAGGGTTCCGAGGATCGCGAGGAGCACCGCGCCGCCGAGCCTGCGGATTCCGACGACGAGTGACACTTGACGCCACGATAGGGGTTTGACATGCAACGCCAATTTCGACGTAAGCGCTACTGCCGGTTTACCGCTGAGGGCATTGAGCAGATCGACTATAAGGACGTCAACCTGCTCAAGGCCAACGTTGGGGAGACCGGCAAGATCGTCCCCAGCCGTATCACGGGGACTTCAGCCAAGTACCAGCGCCAGCTTGCCCTGGCCATCAAGCGGGCCCGCTACCTGGCGCTTCTGCCCTTTAGCGACAGCCACTGAGCCTGCTTCCGGCCGGGCCTTGGGTCCGGAGGGGCAGGGGGCGACCCATGCAGGGCCTGGCCAGCTTCGCGATGCGCGGCCGCGCGCAGGCGCTCGCCGCCGCGGGCGCCCTGGGTGTGCTTGGCTTGGTATTACCCGCGGTGGGTATCTTGAGCGCTGCGGTGGTGGCCCTGGTGACGTTACGCCAAGGGCCCCAGGAAGGCTTGATGGCGGCGGCGGGTGCGGCGGCAATCACGGCCGTGGTGTCCTATCTGCTGTTCGGCAGCTCGCTCCCGGTGCTGGGGCTGCTCCTGCTGTCGTGGTTGCCGGTCTGGGCGGTGGCGACGCTGCTGCGCCTGAGTCGCTCGTTGGTGATGGGGTTGCTCGGGGCGGCGGGGGTCGGGCTGGTGGCCATCCTGGTCGTCTACGCCCAGAGCGGAGCGCCCCAAGCCCTGTGGACGGAGCTGCTCGAGCCAATCCGGCTCGCGCTGGTTGATTCCCAAGGCATCGACGAGACACTGAGCCGGCAGATCGTGGAGCAGATCGCGGTCTGGATGACCGGGGCATTCGCCGCGGGTTTGCTGCTGCAGTTGGCGGCGACCCTGATCCTGGCTCGCTGGTGGCAGGCCGTTCTCTACAATCCCGGTGGCTTCGGGCAGGAGTTCCACCAACTACGCTTTCCGGCGCTGTTGGGGTATGTGACGCTGGGACTGTTTGCCCTGTCGGTCGTCGGGGGTGGGGAGTTTGGCTGGGCCCGGGACCTGCTGCTTATACTGGCGTCGTTGTTCCTGCTTCAGGGCCTCGCCGTGCTGCACAGCGTTGCGGCGCGGACCGGCGCTAATAGGGCCTGGTTAGTCGTGCTGTATCTGTTGCTTTTTTTCGTCATGCCCCATGCGATCCTGGTGGTGAGCGGGGTAGGGCTGGCGGATACCTGGGCGAATCTACGTGCCCGCTTCCCCCTGACCAAAAGGGGCGGGTGATTGGTTTGTGTGCGAACGAGCTTCGGGAGAGATCCGATGGAAGTGATACTGCTGAAAAAGGTCGAGAGTCTCGGTGACCTGGGTGACAAGGTCGGCGTGCGGCCGGGTTACGGGCGCAATTTCCTGATTCCCAAGGGCTACGCGGCCGCTGCGACCACGGCCAACCTGAAGGCCTTTGAGGAGCGCCGGGCCGAGCTGGAGCGGCAGGCGGCGGAGGGGTTGGCGGCCGCCCAGGTGCGCAAGATCCAGCTCGAAGTCCTGACGGTTACCGTTGTCCGCCGAGCCGGTGACGAGGGGCGTCTGTTCGGGTCCGTGGGCTCGGCCGACATCGCGGACGCGGCGCGTGAGGCGGGTGTCCCGCTGGAGCGCCACGAGGTGCGCCTGCCGGGGACGACGCTACGTTCTACCGGTCATTACGACGTCCCGGTGCGCCTGCACCCGGAGGTGAGTGTGACGCTGAAGGTTGAGGTCGTCGCCGAATCCTGAACGGCGTCGTCTCTCGATTCAGGGAGCCTGTCCGCTTTGGTGGATAGGCTCCCTGGGTGCTATGCACTGGCCGGCGGTATGCCGTCGCGTGGGGTCGCTCCAGCGGCGGCGCTGGACCGGTGCCGAATCCTGCGCCAGCGCTTCCGCCGCAGCGCGGGTGACGCTCGCCTCGGCCCGAATTGCCCCGTGGATGGCGGTCGAGAGAGTCACTTCGGCGGACCGCGATTCGCATTTCCCCTAGGCTGCCGTATTCTGTAGACCCTCCTTGCCCCGACAGGTCGCGCATGGCTGAGACTCTCTCGCCCGACGCCTATGGCACTGCCGCCGAGAGCCTTCGGGTGCCGCCCCATTCGCTGCAGGCCGAGCAGTCGGTCCTCGGCGGGTTGCTACTCGACAACACCGCCTGGGAACGCATCGGCGACCGTGTCGGGGAGCAGGACTTCTACCGCCGAGAGCATCGCTCGATCTTTGGTGCCATCCAGCGTCTGGCGGACGAGCAACAGCCCCTAGACGTCGTGACCGTGGCCGAGGGGCTCGAGCGGGCGGGGAAGCTCGAGGATGCGGGGGGGTTGCTGTACCTGAGCAACATCGCCCAGCAGACCCCGAGCGCCGCCAATATCCTGGCCTACGCCCGGATCGTTCGCGAGCATTCGGTGATGCGCCAGCTCATTACCGTGGGCACGGGCATCGCCGACAGCGGGTTTCAGCCGATGGGACGGGATGCCGCGGCGCTTCTCGACGAGGCCGAACGGCGGGTGTTCGAGATCTCGGAGCAGCAGGCACGCGGGCGCGGCGGGTTTCAGCCCATCAAGACCCTGCTCAGCCGGGCGGTGGAGCGCATCGAGATCCTCTACGAGCGCCAGGAGCCCATCACCGGTCTGCCTTCAGGGTTCACCGACTTCGACATGATGACCTCGGGGCTGCAGCCCTCTGACCTGGTCGTGGTCGCCGGCCGGCCGTCGATGGGCAAGACCACCTTCGCGATGAACATCGCCGAGCATGCGGCGATCAAGGTGCGCCGGCCGGTGGCCGTGTTCAGCATGGAGATGCCGGGCGATTCCCTGGCCATGCGCATGATGTCGTCGCTCGGGCGCATCGATCAGCACCGGGTGCGCACTGGCCGCCTGGACGATGATGAGTGGCCCCGTCTGGCCTCGGCGGTGAGTATCCTCTCCGAGGTGCCGCTCTTTATCGACGATACCCCGGCGCTGACGCCCACCGAGCTCCGCGCCCGTGCCCGCCGTCTGAAGCGCGAGCAGAAGGACCTCGGTCTGATCGTGCTCGACTACCTGCAGTTGATGCAGGCACCGGGCGAGGGCGAGAACCGCGCCACCGAGATCTCCGCCATCTCCCGCTCGCTCAAGGCCCTGGCTAAGGAGCTCGACGTGCCCATCCTCGCCCTCTCCCAGCTCAATCGCAACCTGGAGCAGCGGCCGAACAAGCGGCCGGTCATGTCGGATCTGCGGGAGTCGGGCAGCATCGAGCAGGACGCGGACCTGGTGGTATTCATCTACCGCGATGAGGTCTACAACGAGGACAGCGCGGACAAGGGCATTGCCGAGATCATCATCGGAAAGCAGCGCAACGGCCCCTTCGGCACCACCAAGCTGACCTTTCTCGGCCAGTTCACCAAGTTCGAGAACTACATCAAAGACGTCTACGCCGACGATCGCTATCGATGAGCGTTGTCCCCCGGGCGGTCATCGATCACGCGGCGCTGCGGCACAACCTGCGCCGCGTTCGCCACTATGCCCCGCACAGCCGGGTGCTGGCGGTGATCAAGGCGAACGCCTATGGACATGGGATGGTCGAGGTGGCGGGTAGTCTAGGGGAGGCCGACGGTTTCGCCGTGGCCCGGCTCGAGGAGGCGGTCAGGCTGCGGGAGGCGGGGGTCCGCAAGCCCATCCTGATCCTCGGGGGGGTACAGACCGGCGCCGAGCTGGCGCTGGCGCACCACCAGGAATGCGACCTGGTGGTGCATCATCTGGCGCAGATCGAGCTCCTGGAGCGGGAGCGGTTGACAGGTGCGGTGCGGGTCTGGCTCAAGGTCGATACCGGCATGCATCGGCTCGGCATCCTGCCCGACGAGGTACCCGCTGCCCTGGCGCGGCTCCTCGACTCCGGGGCGCTTGCCGGGCCGCCGCGGCTGATGACGCACCTGGGCAATGCGGATGTGCTCGGTGACCCCCTCGCCGAGCGCCAGTGTGCGGCGTTGCGGCGTCTGGCGGGTCCCGAGACGGGCGAGCTCAGTATCGGCAACTCGGCGGGGCTGATCGCCTGCCCTGCCAGTCGTTCCGACTGGGTTCGCCCCGGCATCATGCTCTATGGTGCCTCTCCCTTCTCGGAGGGGGCCGCGGCCGATCAGGGTCTTCAGCCGGTGATGACGCTGCGGGCGCGGCTGATCGCGCTGCGTCGCTGCCGGCGAGGGGATGCCGTGGGCTATGGCGGTACCTATGTGTGTCCCGAGGATATGCCGGTGGGGGTGGTCGGCATCGGTTACGGCGACGGCTATCCCAGGCACGCTCCGAGTGGCACCCCCGCCCTGGTGGGGGGGGTGCGGGTGCCCTTGATCGGCCGGGTTTCGATGGACCTGATCACGCTCGATCTGCGTGGGTTGCCCGGGGCACGGCTGGGCGATGCGGTGACGCTCTGGGGCGAGGGCCTGCCGGTGGAGGAGGTGGCCCGCGCCGCCGGCACCATCGCCTACGAGCTGTTGTGCCGGGTCAGTCCGCGGGTGGCGGTGGAGCACCTCGGCTGGACCGGAGAGCGGGCGCGGGGGAATGATGGTGAGGCAAAAGGAGCCTAGGCCGCGCAGCCTCTACGTCTGCGGCGAATGCGGCGGCCGCTTTCCCAAGTGGGCCGGCCAGTGCTCTGATTGCGGTGCCTGGAACAGTCTCCAGGAGGAACTGGCCCCTTCTCCCGAGGGCGGCGGGAAAGGGCGCTTCGGGGGGTTCGCTGGGGCCGGCCAGGGTGGCAGGATCCAGACGCTCGGGGAGATCGAGCCGGAGGCCACCGAGCGTTGGAGCACCGGGGTGGGCGAGCTCGACCGGGTCTTGGGCGGTGGGCTGGTGCAGGGCTCGGTGGTGCTTCTCGGCGGCGATCCGGGCATCGGCAAGTCCACCCTGCTCCTGCAGTGTCTCTGCCAGCTCTCCCGCCACAGCCCGAGCCTCTACGTCACCGGTGAGGAGTCGCCCCACCAGGTGAGCCTGCGCAGCCGCCGCCTCGGCCTCGAGGCGGCGCAGGTCCGATTGCTGCCCGAGACCTCGGTGGAGCGCATCCTCGCCGCGGCCACCGCGGAGCGTCCGCGGGTGATGGTGATCGATTCGGTGCAAACCCTGTACACGGAGCTGCTGCAATCCGCCCCGGGGTCGGTGTCCCAGGTGCGCGAGTGCAGCGCGCAACTGGTGCGCTTTGCCAAGCTCACCGACACCAGCGTGTTTCTGGTGGGCCACGTCACCAAGGAGGGCGCCCTTGCCGGGCCCCGGGTGCTCGAGCACATGGTGGACACGGTGCTGTACTTCGAGGGCGAATCCGGCAGCCAGATTCGGCTGGTGCGTGCGGTCAAAAACCGATTCGGGGCGGTCAATGAGCTCGGCGTATTCGCCATGACCGACCAGGGGCTGCGCGAGGTCCGTAACCCCTCGGCCCTGTTCCTCAGCCGTCGCCGGGAGCCGGTGGCCGGCAGCGTGGTGATGGTCACCCGCGAGGGTACCCGTCCGCTGCTGGTGGAGGTGCAGGCACTGGTGGACCAGAGCCCGCTGGCCAATCCACGGCGCATCACCCTGGGCCTGGAGCAGAACCGTCTCGCCATGCTGCTTGGGGTGGTGCACCGCCATGGCGGGGTGTTCATGTACGACCAGGACGTCTACATCAACGCGGTGGGTGGCGTGCGCATCACCGAGACCGCCGCCGACATGGCCGTCCTCCTGGCCGTTCTCTCCAGCCACCGCGATCACCCGCTGCCAAGCGACCTCGCCGTGTTCGGGGAGATCGGCCTGTCCGGGGAGGTGCGCCCGGTTACCAATGGGGCGGATCGGCTGCGCGAGGCGGTGCGGCAGGGCTTCCGCCAGGTCTGTGTGTCCGCGGACAACGCGCGCAAGCAGGCGGTGGCGGGGCTGGAGATCCTGCCGGTGGAGAACGTGCGCCAGTTGATCGAGCGATTCGGTCTATCGGGCTGACCCCCAACCGCAGCCCCGGGGGTCATTGAATTGCCGTTGCCAGGGTCCAACTTGGGTGGACACCCTGGAACCCCAAAGAGGTCCAAACAGCGATGCCCTACTACGTCTACCGAATTCATTCCGAGCGTCAGTTGGAATACGTCGATGCCAAGGACGGTTATCGGGACGCCAAGGCGTTGGTGCGTGAGCTGCGGGCCCAGCACGCCCCGCACGACCCAACCGGGGTTCGGCTGGTGTTCGCCAAGACTACCGGCGAGGCCGAGCGGCTGTTGTCGATGCCCCGCGATGAGCGGGTGGTCGGGGAGGACTAGCTGCCCCCCTAGCGGCAAGGCCGTCCGCTGCAGCGATCAAGCCGGGGCACCCGGGCGGGTGGCGGCAGTATCCGGGCTTATCCTGGACGGGGAGGGTGGCCACGCCTGAAAAGACCAAGCGGCGCTCCGGGGTCAACCCGCCGTGTTGGGCCAGGGGATCGAATCCCGCCCGTTTCGGTCTAACCGACTAGTTTCGTCACTGGCCTTGGCCGGAGCGGAGTCCCCTCCGGTGTTCCTGGGTGAGGTCGAAGCCTTGGCCTACCTATCAATCGAGGTCCTCCATGAACCGACGTGTATTCGTCACCAGACTGATCGGCCTGACCGGAAGCGCCAGTCTCTCCCGCGCCCTCCTGGCGGCCGGCCCGGAGCAAACGACTGAAAAGATCCAGCGTACCGAGGCCGAATGGAAGAAGCGCCTGACGCCCGAGCAGTTCCGCGTCCTGCGCGAGGGGGGCACCGAGCTCGCCTTTTCCAGTACGCTCGACAAGGAGTACGGCAAGGGAACCTACGTCTGCGCCGGCTGCGAGCTGCTGCTCTTCACCTCGGAGATGAAGTTCAACAGCGGATCCGGCTGGCCCAGTTTCACTACCACCCTGCCGGGAAGCGTCGAGACCAAGACAGATTTCAAGCGGGTCTGGCCCC
>JAEHCY010000359.1 GCA_016880695.1 Chromatiaceae bacterium
CTTCCGCCGCGTTCCAGAGCTTCAGCCTGCGGCAGGCGCCGCTCACCTATTTGTCCTACTCCAAACAAATCCAGGGCGAGAGCACCCTGTCCATCCTGGTCAATGGGGAAAAATGGACGGAGGTGGACAGTCTTTACGGACAGGCGCCCTCGGCGCGGGTCTATGTGCTGCGCCAGGACGACGAGGGCCGTACAGGGGTGCAGTTCGGCGATGGGCTCACCGGTTCGCGTCTGCCCTCCGGGCGCGGCAACATCAAGGCCCAGTATCACTACGGCCTCGGCCTGCAAGGGCGGGTCAAGATGGGACAGCTCTCGATCCCCCTAACCAAGCCGGTGGGCGTCAAAGAGGTGACCAACCCGGCCGCGGCCGAGGGCGGAGCCGATGCCGAACCTCGGGACGCCGCCCGCCGCGTCGCCCCCACCACCGTGCGCACCTTCGGCCGCGCGGTCTCCCTCGCGGATTTCGAGACCCTCACTACCGCCTCCGGAGAGGTGGCAAAGGCGAGCGCCACCTGGGTCTGGCAGTCCCTGCAGAAGGCGGTGCACCTGACCGTCGCCGCCCAGGGCGGGGCAACGCTCTCCGGCGAGGTCCTCGGGCGTCTGCATGCGCGGCTCGATCAGGCGCGGGACCCCAACCATGCCCTACTGCTGGGCAACTATTGCCAGGTGCCGGTAACCCTCTCGGCAAAGCTCTTCATAGCCGACGCCTACGTCCGCGAGGAGGTGCTGGTGGCCGCCAAGCAGGCGTTGGTCGCATTCTTCGCGTTCGACAACCTTGCCCTCGCCCGCTCGTTGCATCGGAGCGACATTTACGCAGTGTTGCAGGCCGTACCCGGTGTCACAGCGCTGGATCTGGATCTCTTCCACTTTAAGGGCTACGGAAACTGGGGGGCCCAGGAGCTTGGGGTGCGCGGCGCCAGCGCGGCCCCGCTGCAGCCCCATCTGCGCATCTTCGGTGCCCGCCCCGCAACCACCACGATCCTGAGCCTGGATCCGGTGGTTGCGAGCTGCCTCGCCGGTGCCGCTGCCCCGGCGGTGCTGCCCGCTGAGCAGGCATGGCTCGCGGATGCGGACGCCGATCTGGAGCTGACCGGCATCGGTGGCATCGGCTGATCGGGGGAAGATCCAGGACCATGGCTGACAGCAGGCGCACACAGATCTCCCGGGAGCGGCTCTACCAGCTCCTGCCGGCCATCTACCGGGAGCGGGACGCCGCCTCCGGTGAGGCCCTGAAGGCGCTCCTCTCGGTGGTGGAGGGACAGGTGGACCTGGTCGAAGGCGACATCCGCCGCCTGTGGGACAACCTGTTCGTGGAGCTCTGCGACCCCTGGGTCATCCCCTATATCGGCGATCTGGTGGGCACCACACCCCTCTTCGACGAAAGCCGGATCAGGCAACCGGACACCGCCCGCGATCTCTTCCCCGATCTGCGGGGACCGCGCCTGCTTCCGGACGTGGCCATCCGTGCCCGCGCGGATGTGGCCAAGACAATCTATTACCGACGCCGCAAGGGCACGCTGCCCATGCTGGAAGAGCTGGCCCGAGACGTGACGGGTTGGGGCGCCCATGCGGTGGAGCTGTTCGAGCTTCTGGGCTGGACCCAATGGGTACGCAATCACCTTCGCCTGCACAGCGAGCAGGGGGCGTTACTGCGCCAGGTAGAGCGCGTCGACCGCCTGAACGGCGCCTTCGACGATCTCAGCCACACAGTGGACGTTCGTCAGATCAATGCCTTGAACGGCTGGCACAACGTCCGCAACATCGGCTTTTTCCTCTGGCGCCTGACCACCTACGAGGCCGAGTACCTGGATGCACGCCGACTCGGAGCCGCGGGGGATTTTCGCTACCACTTCAGCCCCCTCGGTAATGACGCGCCGCTCTTCACCCGCTGGCAGCGCGAGGGCGACGAGGCAGGACTCGCCACCGAATTTCACGTGCCCGGCCCCATCCGGCCCGCTAAGCTCTTTGAGGACCTGCGCGCTTACCAGGCGCTTCCCGCGCCGCGGCCAGGCTTCACGGAGCTCTACGGCCTGTTCGATGTGCTCCCGGGCTCGCCGCTGCCACAGGCGCCGAATTCAAGTCTCATGGTCATCCTGCACCGGGGTGCAATCGCGACAGCTTTGCCGCCGGAGGGGGTCCGCTGCATGGACCTGAGCGCCTGGTCCCAGCCCACCGGCGAGCTGGTCGGCATCGACGTGCGTCTGGGGCGGCTGAGCCTCGGCCCGGACCGACTACTGCCGGCAGTGGCGCCGGAGCGGGTCGAGGTCTTCTACCACTATGGGTTCAGCGCCGACCTGGGCGGTGGGCCCTATCGCCGCCGCGCCTGGCTGATAACGCCCCGGCGGGATACCCAAGAGCTGAC
>JAEHCY010000360.1 GCA_016880695.1 Chromatiaceae bacterium
GTCGATCATGGCCACGGCGTGTCCTCCGAAAGCCAAACAGGAGTCACCCAACTATACGTGCCGCCGAGGGCGGTGACCACGGGGAGGGTGCGGATCACCACGGGCAAGCTCTGGGCCATGTGGCGAGCTTTGGCCTTCTCCTGTTCAGGAACAGCAGCAAAGGGCTGGCACTTAGCCGAGGGCGCCGTCCAATTGGCGAGAGCCAGGGTCTGGATGGATCGGGGTCGCTTGCTGAGAGTGTGGGCAAGTCCCTGCACACCCCCTGGATTCTCGATTGCGACACGACCGTCAAACCCCTCTACGGTCACCGAGAGGGCGCTGAGGTCAGCTACAATCCCCACAAACCGGGGTGCCCGAGCCCTGTTCTGCATACCGACTGGATCGGCACAGTCCGTTTGGTCCTCGATGTCGAAGTGCGCAACGGCAAGGCCCATGCCGCCCGCCACACTCTGCCGCGGCTGTGTGCCCTTCTCGAAGGACTGCTCCGGGCGCACCGTCCGAGGTTGGTAGGGGTCGACACGGGCTTTGGCAACGAAGGGGTCATGACCGGGGCCCTCGAGGCCCTTGGGCAACCCTACCTATTGAAGTTGCGCCAGAGCACGGGGGGCAATGGTCTGATCGGGCGGCAGTGGTTGCGGCACGACTGGAGGAGGGTGGGCCAGGGCCTTTCAACGCTCAATTGGAGGTTGCGGCGGGATCTGTGGGGTGTCTTGGAATTTGTCGCCCCGTGAGTTTGTCGTGGGTCAGGCACACTAGAGAAGCACGGCGCTCGATGGCACTTGTTCATCGCAACCACCTATAGGCGTAAGCTTCCGTCGAATACTTCGCACCGGTCCGCTGGTCGGTCTCGATGGTTAGGTGCAGCGGCGGAAGGAGAACAACTCGATGATCCGCATCCTCTTGGCGCTACTCGCTTTGTTCGCCGTCGCCTTGGTCTACCTCAAGGGCGTCATGACTCCGCGTCAGCAGGAGGGGGCTGGCCGGCCGACGGTGCGCGCCATCGAGCAGGCGAAGTCCGTCGAGCCGAAGGTGCTTCAGCGTCCCCAGGAGCTCGAGCGGCAGCTTGAGCAGATCGATCGTCCCCCCAGATAGCGCTCGCAAAGATGTCGGAACTCGACGGCTCCGGCGCCTGGGGAACCGTGACAAGTCACTGACCGTTGGCCTGTGCCGCGTCGTCTAGCGGGCCCCCGGCCCCTTCCTGGGCGTTGGGGGCGGGCTCGTGCACCAGGATCAGGCCGGCCAGGGGCGGAAGGGTCAGAGACAGGGAATGCTCCCGGTTCATCCAGGGGATGGGTGCGGTGGTGGCACCGCCCCGGTTCCCAAGGTTGGCGCCACCGTAGTGGTCTCCATCGGAGTTGAGGGCCTCGCGGTAGAAGCCGGGCTTGGGCACGCCGATGCGATAGCCCTCGCGCGGAATCGGGGTGAAGTTGAGCACCACCGCGACAAGGTTCCCGTGGCTGTCCTTGCGCAGGTAGCTGAGTACCGACTGGGAGCTGTCGTGGCAGTCGATCCACTCGAAACCCTCATGCACGAAATCGCGCTCGTGCAGGGGTGCCAGTGCTCGGTAGAGGCGGTTGAGATCGCTCACCAGCCGGCGTATGCCCTCATGCTGAGGCCGATCAAGCAGGTACCAGTCGAGCTCCTGGCTGAAGTCCCATTCCCGACCTTGGCCGAATTCGCAGCCCATGAACAGGAGCTTCTTGCCGGGGTAACTGTAGAGGTAGGTGTAGAGCAGCCGGAGCGAGGCAAAGCGCTGCCAGGAATCACCGGGCATCCTGTCAAGTAGCGAGCGCTTGCCGTGTACGACCTCGTCGTGGGAGAAGGGTAGCAGGAAGTTCTCGGTGAATAGGTAGAGCAGACCAAAGGTTAGCAGATCCTGGTGATAAGGGCGGTAGACGGAGTCCTTGGAAAAATAGGCAAGGGTGTCATGCATCCAGCCCATATTCCACTTCATGCTAAAACCGAGTCCGCCGAGATAGGTGGGCCGTGACACCAGGGGCCAGGCGGTGGACTCCTCCGCGATCATCAGGCTGCCGGGACACTGGTCATGGGTGAGGCTGTTGAGCTGGCGCAGGAACTCCACCGCCTCGAGGTTCTCCCGCCCACCGTACTGGTTGGGGACCCAGTCGCCGGGCTCGCGGGAGTAGTCGAGGTAGATCATGGAGGCCACCGCATCCACCCGCAGGCCGTCGATATGGAACTCCTCGAGCCAATAGAGGGCGCTAGCGAGGAGGAAATTGCGTACCTCGTTGCGCCCGTAGTTGAAGATCAGTGTTCCCCAATCCCGGTGCTCCCCCTGGCGGGGATCGGCATGCTCGTAAAGGGCCGTGCCGTCGAAGCGGGCGAGGGCGTACTGGTCGCGCGGAAAGTGGGCCGGAACCCAATCGAGGATGACGCCAATACCGTTCTGATGGAGGTGGTCGATGAAAAAGCGAAACTCATCGGGCTCGCCGAACCGGCTGGTGGGGGCGAAGTAGCCGCTGGCCTGGTAACCCCAGGAGGCATCCAACGGGTGCTCGGTGATGGGTAGCAGCTCCACATGGGTGAATCCGGTCGCCTTGACGTAGCTGCAAAGGCGCTTGGCGAGTTCGCGATAACTGAGGAAGCGACCGTCGGCCGTCTTTTGCCAGGAACCGAGGTGGACCTCGTAGACGCTCATGGGGCTGCGCTGCCAGTCGCTGTGGGCGCGACGCTCGATCCACGCGGCATCGCCCCAGCGGTAGGCCGAAAGCCCTGTCACGATACAGGCGTTCTCGGGTCTGAACTGAAACTGTTGAGCATAGGGATCGATCTTGGTCTGGACGTTACCGTCGCCACCGCGGATCTCGAACTTGTAAAGGCTACCGAGCGGGATCTCCGGCAGGAACAGTTCCCAGACACCGGAATCGCCCCGTGCGCGCATGGGATGTACGCGTCCGTCCCAGTCGTTGAAGTCGCCCACTACGCTCACCCGTTCGGCACCCGGTGCCCAGACCGCGAACAGGATGCCGGCTACGCCGTCCACTTGGTGCTCGTGGGCCCCGAGGAAGCGGAAAGCATGCCAGTGGCGGCCTTCGCCGAACAGGTGCAGGTCAAGATCACCGAGCTGGGGCCCGAAGCAGTAGGGGTCGTGGTGGTGGTGCACACGACCCTGGCGATCGGTCCAGAGTATCTGATAGCGCAGGGGGACTGCGGAGGACTCTCCCTCCCATTCGAACAGGTCGGTGCCTGGCAAGCGCTCCAACACCACATCGGTGTCGCGAATGCAGGCCGCCTCAGCGCGCGGCAGGAAGGTGCGGACGATCACGCGTCCGTCCTGTTCGTGGTGCCCCAGCACGGAGAAGGGATCGTGATGGCGGGCCTCGACGAGGCGTTGCAGGGGCTCGGGTAGCGAAGTGGGAGTGTCCTTGGCCATGATCGCTCGCTGATTGGTCCGCTGGGTGTGTCAATGGGCGGTGCCCGGAAACGAGGAACCAGGGCTCGATGCGATCCGTTCGCCGGCGGCGGATACCATTAGCCGACTCGGTGCGGGAGAGAAACACCGACCCCGCGGTCGGCCAGAATGGTACCATTAACCCGTGGGCGGGTGCGTGCCCGTTTGAGCCGTAACCTAAGGAAAAGAGGGGGAAGCCATGTCTGA
>JAEHCY010000361.1 GCA_016880695.1 Chromatiaceae bacterium
CACGCCGGAGCAGTTCGCCGATCTCTTGACCTCCTGGGTGGACAACTACCCCATCCTATCGGTCGAGGATGGCATGGCCGAAGACGATTGGCTGGGCTGGAAGCTCCTCACGGAGCGCCTGGGGCGGCGGGTGCAGCTCGTGGGGGACGACCTGTTCGTGACCAATACCCGCATCCTGCAGCGGGGGATCAGCGAAGGCATTGCCAACTCCATCCTCATCAAGGTGAACCAGATCGGCACCCTGAGCGAGACCCTCGCCGCGATCGAGATGGCCCATCAGGCCGGGTACACCGCGGTGGTCTCCCATCGCTCCGGGGAGACCGAGGACACCACCATCGCTGACCTGGCGGTGGCCACCAATGCGGGACAGATCAAGACCGGCTCCCTGTCGCGCTCCGACCGCGTGGCCAAGTACAACCAGCTTATGCGCATCGAGGACCAGTTAGGGGATGATGCCCGTTATGCCGGCCGCGACGCTTTCCGCTTCCTTTGAGAAGACGTCGGTCACCGTCGGGGAGCCGCTAGAGGGTCGGGCGCCGTCTATGCGCTGGGTCGTAATCGGCCTTCTGGTGGCCCTTGCCTGGCTACAATACCGTCTTTGGGTTGGGGAAGGCAGCCTCGCCGAGGTCCACAACCTCAAGGAGGAGATCGCCCGCCAGGGTGTGGAGCTCGAGCAGTTGCGCGTGCGCAACCGCGCCCTGATGGCGGAGGTCCAGAATCTGAAAGCGGGGCAGGAGGCCCTGGAGGAGCGGGCACGGGCCGAGCTGGGCATGGTCAAGGAGGGCGAGACCTTCTACCAGTTGATCGGCCCGGCTGCGGCACCAGCGCCCGCCCGATAATGGCGTCGGCCGCTGCGTACTGGGCGGTGGTACCGGCCGCCGGGGTGGGCCGGCGCATGGCCAGCGCGCTCCCCAAGCAGTACCTCGAGCTCAAGGGCCAGACGATCCTGGAGCATACCCTCGGACGACTGCTCGACCACCCACAGATCCGTGGGGTCTGCGTGGCGATCTCGGCGGTTGATACTTGGTGGCCCAAGACGCGGTTTGTGGGCCATCCGGGTGTGCGGGCAGTTACCGGCGGGTCGGAGCGGCCCCATTCGGTACTGCGGGCACTCGACGCCCTTGCCGGGCAGATCCCGCTCGACGAGTGGGTGTTGGTGCACGATGCGGTCAGGCCCTGTGTGCGGGCGGCCGTCATCGACCGGTTGGTCAGCACCCTCAGCGAGCATCCGGTGGGCGGCCTGCTCGGCGTGCCGGTGCGCGACACCCTCAAGCGGGCGGATGCCCAGGGACGTCTGATCCAGACAGTGGATCGCGAGGGGCTCTGGCACGCACTGACGCCACAGATGTTCCGTCTCGGGCAGCTTCGCCTGGCATTGATGCAGGCGCTGGCGGCGGGGCGTCTGGTCACCGATGAGGCCTCCGCCATGGAGCTGGCCGGCTGGCAGCCGCAGATGGTTCCTGGGCATCCCGACAACATCAAGATCACCCGGATGGAGGACCTGGCCTTGACCAGCTTCTTTCTCGAG
>JAEHCY010000362.1 GCA_016880695.1 Chromatiaceae bacterium
CTGAGCAGATTGAACAGGCCCGCGATCAGCACGCCCTGTGCCAGTCGCAGCTCGAAGGCGTGGCGCAGGATGTGCCCGGCCACCAGCAGGCTCCAGCCCACCACGCCCAAGAGCATCCAGACGCCGACAAGGGTGCCCATACTCTCCGCCGGACCGCTGCCGAGATCCACTAGGGGAATGGTCAGCAGGCCAATGAGGGCGGAGCTACCAAGGAGCGCGGTCGAGGTCTGCAGAAACCGGCCTAACCGTCCCAACGCGGAAAGCACCAGATACAGGGTTGCCAGCATCAGCGCCGTATCGAGCAACCCCTGCCCGAGGGCGGTCCCGGCGTCCACCTCGGCGCTCGTGATCAGGAGCAGGGTGACCGCCAGGTTGCCCGCAAACGTCAGGCCGAGCCCCAGACTCGAGGCGGACAGGTCTTGGGGCGCGGCCCGCAGTAGGCAGAGATCCAGGAAGTAAGCCAGCAGTCGGTTCAACGCAGGACGGTCGTCGGCAACAAGACCGCCGCATGATAACCGTTCCGCGGCACCCCGACACTGCCCGGCCGCGCTAAGGGGACCTGCGCCCACCCCAGGCGACACCGCCCAATACACCGAGCAGGCACCCGAGCACCACCGGCAGGTTCCCCCAACGGCCGAAAGGCGTGGTTCCCTGTACGCGCTGAATCGACCCGCTGACCACCCCGCGCCGGTCCAGGGGGAGGGACTCGCGCACTCGGCCGTCGGGACCGATGATCGCCGAGACCCCGGTATTGGTGGCGCGGAGAAGGTAGCGCTGGGTCTCGAGCGCACGCATGCGCGCAATCTCCAGGTGCTGGTAAGGGGCCAGGGAATCGCCAAACCAACCGTCGTTGCTCACGTTTACCAGATAAGCGGCATCCGGCAGGGCCCCGATGACCTCCTCGGGAAAGACATCCTCGTAGCAGATCGAAACCCCTACCTCATAGCCGTTCACCCGTAGCAGGGGCCGCGCAGCGGGGCCGGCGCTGAAATCCGACATCGGGACCTCGAACAGACGCACCAGCGGCCCCAACCAGTCCTTGAGGGGGAGGAACTCCCCGAAGGGCACCAGGTGGCGCTTGAAGTAATGGTCCCGGATGCTGCCAAGGCTGACCACCGCGTTGTAATAGCGCTGGGTTTCCCGATCCATCACCGGGATCCCGGTGATCAACTCGGCGCGCTCCTCGGCGGTCTTCTCCGCCAAGGGCACGAGCAGGCCCTCCTCCATCCGATGCTGGAAGTCCGGGACCGCGGTCTCGGGCCAGACGATCACGCGGCTATCCCAGCTCTGCTGGGTCAGATCCAGATAGGCCCGCAGAGTGGGTAAGCGGGTTTCGGGATCCCACTTGACCGACTGGGGGATATTTGCCTGGATCAGGCTGGCCCGCATCGGCTCGCCGAGGGGCTCCGTCCAGGACAGCATGCGCAGCCCGAGTCCCCCTAGCCAGATCAGCCCCACCACCCCCAGCGCGATCAGCCGTTGCCAAGTGGGTACCCGAAACAACAGCACCAGCAGTCCGCCGGACAGTGCGACCAACCACGACAACCCATAGACACCCAGGAGCGGTGCGTAGCCGGCGAGGGGCGAATCGATCTGGGAATGGCCCATCGCCAGCCAGGGAAAGCCGGTGAGAAACCACCCGCGCAGCCACTCCACCAGCACCCAGAGGGAGGGGAACACCAGCACGAAATGAACCCAGGGCCGATCGGAACGCAGGCGCCTTGCCAGCCAACCGACGGCGCCGAAGTAGAGGGCCATCGCGGCCACGAAGAGCAACGTCAGCAACCAAGCCAGCGGGGCGTTGAGGTTACCGAACTGATTGAGGCTGATCCGAATCCAGGCCACGCCGAAACCGAGAAGCCCCAGGCCAAAATCCCAACCGGCGACGAAGGCCCGGCGCGGCGTGAGGCGATAGGTGAGGTCGGCGAGCAAGGCCAGCGCCAGGATCGGCAGCGGGAAAATCGAGAAGGGCGCGAAGCCAAGCACCGCTGCCCCGCCGGCCGCAACGGCCGCCAGAAGAGACAGCACGCCGTGGAACCTCGGCTCACCTGGGGCCGAGGGTGGCTCGCTGGCGCCTGGGGATTGCGACACCCTGAAGAACCTACCGGGACAGGGTCGAGTTAGGCATAAGGGTCAGAGAAGCCGAGATCGGCCAGGAGCTGCTGCTCCAGCGCCTCCATGACCAGGGCCTCGCCCTCGCTCCCATGATCAAACCCCAACAGATGCAGCACGCCGTGCACCACCAGATGGGCCCAGTGGGCGCGGGCGGCCTTGCCTTGGGCGCCGGCCTCGCGGCAGACCACCGGCTCGCAGATAACCAGATCGCCGAGGAAATGCCACTTCTTACCCGACGGCCCCTCCCACGGGAAGGACAGCACGTTGGTGGGTCCCCACTGGTGGCGGTAGCGGCGGTTGAGCGAGGCACCCTCGCCCTCGTCAACGATCCGGATCACCAGCTTGCAGCGCCCGTCCCGCGACCCAATAGCCGCCTCGCACCAACGCCGGAGGTCACCCCGCTTGGGCAGACCCTCCGCACCGGCGGGGTTTTGCAGATCGAGCTTTATCCGCCTCATTGCGCGGGGCGGCCCTCGTAGGCCTCGTAGGCGTTGACGATGCGCTGGACCAGGGAATGGCGCACCACGTCCCGGGCATTGAAGAAGGTAAAGCTGATGCCCTCCACCGGACGGAGGATCTCCACCGCCTGACGTAGCCCCGAGGGCTGGCCGCGGGGCAGATCAACCTGGGTCACATCCCCGGTAATCACCGCGGTGGACCCAAACCCGATCCGGGTGAGGAACATCTTCATCTGCTCGGGGGTGGTGTTCTGTGCCTCA
This sequence comes from Chromatiaceae bacterium, assembly GCA_016880695.1. Lineage (GTDB taxonomy): Bacteria > Pseudomonadota > Gammaproteobacteria > Chromatiales > Chromatiaceae > JAEHCY01. The sequence goes on from JAEHCY010000362.1 coordinate 2,835, forward strand.
TCGAGGATGATGAAGGAGTCGTTCAAGGTTCGGCCCCGCATGTAGGCCAGGGGGGCCACCTCGATGACATTGCGCTCGATGAGCTTGTTCACCCGCTCGAAGCCAATCATCTCGTAGAGGGCGTCGTAGAGCGGTCGCAGATAGGGGTCGATCTTCTGCGCCAGGTCCCCGGGCAAAAAGCCGAGCCGCTCCCCCGCTTCCACCGCCGGGCGCACCAAGAGCAGCCGCCGCACGGTTTCCCGATCCAGGGCATCGACTGCGCAGGCGACCGCCAGATAGGTCTTTCCGGTGCCGGCGGGTCCCACGCCGAAGTTGATGTCGTGGGTGAAGACGCGGCGAACGTACTCCTCTTGGTTGGGACCCCGGGGCCGGATCGGTCCGCGCCGGGTCTTGATGATGACGTCTGAGGCCTCGGGCGAGGCACCCTCGAGCAGGGCGTCGATCCCAGACTGCTGAAGCGAGAGGTGCACGCGCTCGGGGGTAAGAACCTCGGTTTCTGCCTCGCGGTAGAGGCCCTTGAGCACCTGCTCGGCGGCATCCACCGCCCGCCGCTCACCGATGAGCCGGAAGTGGTAGCCCCGGTTGTTGACCTCGATCCCAAGCCGGCGCTCGATCTGGCGCAGATTTTGGTCGAGCTGGCCGCAGAGGTTGGCGAGGCGAGTGTTGTCGGCCGGGGCCAGTTCCAGGTCGACCGATGCGGGGTTATTGGTCAAGGCGCCAGGCGAAGGGCTCTAGGC
>JAEHCY010000363.1 GCA_016880695.1 Chromatiaceae bacterium
GAAGATCTTGTCGCAACCAGACCAGGGTGGTTTGCTGGGGGGGCACGGCGACTCCTGCAAGCAGTGCTTGCCAATAATTTCAGCGTTAAGGATATTGGCGATTGCCGCGGTCGCCCATGAGGCCATCGCTGCCTGGATCCGGTCGAGGGGGTTGCGCGACCCGCCTGCTCGGGAGGGGTGCCAGGGAGGAATTTGGCACAGTGATTCCGACCTGACGGGAGACGATGTCCTTGTGCTAACATTGGGCAATCAAAATGATTGATACCCTCAAAAACACCTCTTGAGGTAAGCCATGAGCGCGCTGATCGAACAATTCAAGCTCTCCTCCGGCCTCTACGGCGGCAACGCCGCCTTCATCGAAGATCTCTACGAGCGCTTCCTCCAGGATCCCACCGGTGTCCCGGCAGCCTGGCGCGAACGCTTCTATGCCATGCATCAGGAGGCGGCCAACGAGGTGCCCCATGCGCCGATCCGGGAGAATTTCGTCCGGCTTGCCCGGGAAAGGCGCTTCGAGATCGGCGTGCGCTCCGCCGAGGGGCTGACGCCGGTCGCCGCGGAGAAGCAGGCCGTGGTGCTTCGGCTGATCAACAGTTACCGTTACCGCGGACACCAGGCCGCCAACCTCGATGCTCTGCACCTTGGCGAGCGGCCCATCGTGCCCGATCTCGACCTCGCCTTCCACAACCTCACCCAGGACGACATGGGGCGGGTGTTCCACACCGGCTCCCTCTACGCCCCCGACCGCATGGCACTCAAGGACATCTACGCCTTGATCAACGAGGTGTACACCGGGAGTGTGGGCTCGGAGTACATGCACATCACCGACACCCGCGAGAAGCGCTGGATCCAGAAGCGCCTGGAGGGTTACCGGTGTCGGCCATCGATCGAGGCGGAGGGCAAGCGCTGGATTCTGACCATGCTCACCGCCGCCGAGGGTATGGAGCGCTATCTGCATACCCGCTACGTGGGCCAGAAACGCTTCTCCCTGGAAGGGGGCGAGAGCCTCATGCCCATGCTCGATGAGCTGGTGCAGCGGGCCGGCAGCCAGGGTGTGGAAGAGCTCGTCATCGGCATGGCCCACCGGGGTCGTCTCAACGTGCTCATCAACCTGCTAGGCAAGCCACCGGGGGAGCTGTTCAAGGAGTTCGAGGGCAAGGTGGATATCGAGGCGCGCCAGATGGCGGGCGACGTCAAGTATCACCAGGGCTATTCCGCCGACATCCCCACCCCCGGCGGTCCGGTCCATGTGACCCTCGGGTTCAATCCGTCACACCTGGAGATCGTGGACCCGGTCATCGAAGGGTCGGTGCGCGCGCGTCAGGAGCGCCGCCGCGACGCCGAGCGCGAGAAAGTGCTGCCGGTGCTGATTCATGGCGACTCGGCGTTTGCCGGCCAGGGGGTGGTGATGGAGACCCTCAACCTGTCCCAGACTCGCGGCTATGGCACCGGCGGGACGGTGCACATCATCATCAATAATCAAATCGGCTTCACCACCAGCAATCCGCTGGACACCCGGTCGACGCTCTACTGCACCGATGTCGCCAAGATGGTGCAGGCGCCGGTGTTTCATGTGAACGGGGACGACCCCGAGGCGGTGATCTTCGTGACCCGTGTCGCGCTCGATTTTCGCCGCGAGTTCCACAAGGACGTGATCATCGACATGGTCTGCTACCGCCGCCATGGCCATAACGAGGCAGACGAGCCGGCGGTGACGCAACCGGTGATGTACCACAAGATCCGGTCCCACCCAACGGTGCGGGCAATCTATGCCGGGCAGCTGGTCGACGAAGGCGTGATCAGCGATGCGGATGCCAAGCGCATGCAGGATGAGTACCGCGCGGCCATCGAGAATGGCCAGGCGGTACCCCGTGCCGTGCAGCGTGGCCTTCCGCACCCCTTCGCGGTGGACTGGTCGCCCTACAAGGGCATCGGCTGGGACCATCCCACCGACACCCGTTTTCCGCGCGAGCGCCTGCAGGAGCTGGCGCTCAAACTGTTGGAGGTGCCACCCGGTTTCGAGCTGCATGCTCGGCTGGAGAAGATCTGGTCGGAGCGCCGCAAGATGGCGACGGGTGATCAGATGGCGGACTGGGGCTTTGCCGAGGTCTTGGCCTACGCAACCCTGGTCGATGGCGGGTATCCGGTGCGCCTTTCCGGCCAGGACAGCGGGCGGGGCACCTTCTTCCATCGCCACGTCGTGCTCCACAACCAGGTGGACGGGGCCACCTACGTGCCCTTGCAGTACCTGAAGGCGGATCAGGTGGAGTTCCTGGTCATCGACTCGGTCCTCTCCGAGGAGGCCGTGCTTGCCTACGAGTACGGCTACGCTACCGCTGAGCCCAACACCCTGACCCTGTGGGAGGCCCAGTTCGGCGACTTCGCCAATGGGGCCCAGGTGGTGATCGACCAGTTCATCACCTCCGCCGAGACCAAGTGGCGCCTGCTCTGCGGGCTCGTCATGCTGCTGCCCCACGGGCTCGAAGGGCAGGGCGCGGAGCATTCATCCGCGCGCCTGGAGCGCTATCTCCAGCTCTGTGCCGAGCACAACATCCAGGTCTGCGTGCCCACCTCCCCGGCGCAGATGTTCCACCTGCTGCGGCGGCAGATGATCCGCCCCTACCGCAAACCACTCGTGGTGATGACGCCCAAGAGCCTGCTACGGCATCGGCTTGCCACCTCCTCGCTGGAGGAGCTCGCGGAAGGGCATTTTCAGCCACTGATCGGCGAGGTCGAGCCACTCGATCCTGCCAAGGTCGAGCGGGTGGTTTTGTGCTCCGGCAAGGTCTATTACGAACTCCTCGAAGCGCGCCGCGCCCGGGGATTGCAGAACGTCGCCCTGATGCGGCTCGAGCAGGTCTACCCCTTCCCTAACAAGGATTTCGATGCGGCGATGGAACCTTTCAGTCGCGCCAAGGAGATCATCTGGTGCCAGGAAGAGCCGCAGAATCAGGGTGCCTGGGATCTGGTCAAGTACCGTCTGAACGACTTGGTCCACGCAGGAAAACAGATATACTTTGTCGGCCGCCCGGCGTCCGCGGCCCCCGCGGTTGGCTACCTCGCCGTGCACCTAAAACAACAAGAGCGGTTGATCAATGAGGCCCTCAGCGGCCGCATTAACCCGCTACAGAACCGAAGGATTCCCCTATGACCAACGAGGTGCGTGTTCCCACTCTGCCGGAATCGGTTGCCGATGCCACCGTGCTCACCTGGCACAAGAAGCCGGGCGAGGCGGTGCGTCAAGACGAGAACCTGGTCGATCTCGAAACGGACAAGGTGGTCCTGGAAGTCCCCTCGCCGGCGTCGGGGGTTTTGAGGGAGATCCTGCGTCGGGAAGGGGAGGTGGTGGGCGCCAACGAGGTTCTGGCGATCGTCGAGGCGGGTGGCACCGCCAAGGGGCCCGCAGCCGCAGAACCGGCATCGGCCGCAAAGGCGGAGCCCAAGTCCGCCGCCGCGGCGCAGGCGGCACCCGGACCGGCGCCCGATGACAGCGTGCTCGCCCCCGGTGTGCGCCGGCTGGTCAAGGAGCTTAACGTCGACCCAGCCCAGGTCGAGGGTAGCGGAAAGGGTGGCCGAATCCTCAAGTCCGATGTCATGAAGTACCTCGATGCCAAGGAGCAGAGCGAGCCCGAGCGGGACGTGGAAGCGGCGGTGCCCCAGTTGCAGGAACGCCCCCCCTTGGTGGGCGATGCCAATCGGCCCGAGCAGCGGGTTACCATGACCCGCTTGCGGGCGCGGATCGCCGAACGCCTGGTCCAGGCCCAGCAGACCGCGGCGATTCTCACCACCTTCAATGAGGTCAACCTCCAAGCGGTCAACGAGATCCGCAGCCGCTACCGTGAGGGCTTCGAGAAGAAGCACGGGGTGCGTCTCGGCTTCATGTCCTTCTTCATCAAGGCAGTGGTGGAGGCGCTGCAGCAGTTCCCCATCATCAACGCCTCCGTGGATGGCCAGGACATCCTCTATCACGGCTACTACGATATCGGGGTGGCGGTGAGCAGCCCACGCGGGCTGGTGGTGCCGATCCTCAAGAACTGTGACCAGCTCAGCTTCGGCGAGATCGAGAAGGCGATCATGGACTTCGGCCAGCGGGCCCGCGAGGGTGGGCTAAGCTACGAAGATCTCAGCGGTGGCACCTTCACCATCACCAACGGCGGGGTGTTCGGGTCCCTATTGTCCACCCCGATCCTCAATCCGCCCCAGAGCGCCATCCTCGGCATGCACAAGGTCCAGGACCGGCCGATGGTGGAGAACGGTCAGATTCTGATCCGGCCCATGATGTATCTCGCGCTCTCCTACGATCACCGGATCATCGACGGGCGCGATGCGGTGTCGTTCCTGGTCACCGTCAAGCAGGGGCTGGAGGATCCGGCCCGGCTACTGCTCGGGGTCTAACCGCAGGCTCAGACCCGCTGCCGGCTCGGCAGCGGGGCGATCCCCCCCGCGATCAGGTGGGCGGTACGCAGCGGCTCGGGGATCCGGCCGTGCACCGCCAGCCGGCGGATCAGCTGCTCGGCCTCCGCGAGGTTGAGTCCCACGCGCTGCACGTAGACATCGGCCAGCGACTCGGGGATCCCCGCACGCTCCACTAGCCGCCACTTGCGCCGCCCCCCCGGTACCGAGCCGAGCAGGGCGCGGCGGATGGCCGCGAGGTCGGGTTCACGCCGGGTCAGGGTGAGTACCGGCAGGCCGAGCCGTTGTGCGAGCCCCCCGATGTCCACCACGTTGAAGCCCGCGAACGAGATACCCTGCAACAACACCACTTGAAGGTGCTGGCGGAAGCGACTGCCCTCGATCAGAGTGGCGACGGCGGTGGTGGCGTTGGCCCCATCGCGGCGCACCCGCCCCCGCAGAACCCCCTCCAGGCGGAGATCGGTGAACAGGGCGCCAATCAGGTCCACATCCCCGCGGTGCTCGGGGCGAAAGGGTCCATCGTCGAACCCGACCACGTGACTCAGGGCGCGGGACACGGTTTCACCGCAAAAGGGGGTGGCCTCTCCGCCTCATGCGCCTTGGCGCTGGGTCGCCGTCGGCCTCCGCTCACCCAAATCTCGGCCTTCATCCTGGATTCCTCCGTTACCGGTTGCCAACTCCCCTCGATACGGCCGCTACAGGGCCGCCGAGTGGCGAGCGGCACTTATCCGCGGGGTGGGAATCCGTTCGCCCCAGACGGCCTGGCCCAGCAAGGCGTATCGAGCGGCTCGGTGGTTGCCACCGCGGTTTCTGGGCTCATTTTAGCGCGGAGGTCGGGCCGGCCTTAGAATGGGCCTTGCTCCCTGGTTGCCGATCGGCGAGACCCAGAATGCGGCGCGCCTTCACGTACCTGTTGATCCCTGTCCTCGTCGGTGTCGGCGCCCTTGTCTGGTGGGTGCTGACCCGACCGACGCCCGTGGGGGTACGGGTGGCGGCCGCCGAGGTGGGGCTGGTCGAGCAGACCGTCGCCAACACCCGGGCGGGTACTCTCAAGGCTTGCCGCCGCTCCAGGCTCTCGACAAGCGTTGGTGGCCAGATCGCCCGGTTGAACGTGGGCGAAGGCGATCGGGTGGCGGCCGGGGCGGTGCTCCTCGAGCTGTGGAATCAGGATCTGGCGGCCCAGGTCACCCTGGCCGAGCGCGAGGCGCTGGCCGCCGATGCCCGCGCGCGCTCAGCCTGCCTGAGTGCCGAGAATGTGCACCGGGAGGCGGAGCGTCAGCGCAAGCTTCGCGGGCGTGGCATGACCTCGGAGGAGACCCTGGACCGATCCCTCACCACGGCCCAGGCCAGCCAGGCCGACTGCGACGCGGCCAAGGCTCAGGCCCGGGTACAGGAGGCCCAGGTTGGGGTGGCCGAGGCCAATCTGGCCAAGACGCGGCTGCGCGCCCCCTTCCCCGGAGTCGTCGCCGAGGTGGCGGGCGAGCTCAACGAATATGCCACCCCTTCTCCGCCCGGCATTCCCACCCCACCCGCGGTTGACCTGATCGACGACACCTGCGTCTATATCTCGGCCCCGATCGATGAGGTGGACGCCCCTCAGGTCAGCCTCGGTGATGTGGCCCGCGTCAGCCTCGACGCCTTTCGCAATCGCCGTTTCCTCGGCCGGGTGCGCCGTATCGCCCCCTACGTGCTCGACATTGAGAAACAGGCCCGCACCCTCGAGGTGGAGGTCGAGCTCACCGAACGACCGGAGCAGAGTAGGCTGCTGGCGGGCTACAGCGCGGATGTCGAGATCATCGTTGAACAACGCGACCAGGCCTTGCGCATTCCCACCGAGGCCGTCCAAGCCGAGGATCGGGTGTTGGTGCTCGATGCGGAGTCCGGGATGCTTGGGCAACGTCGCATCGAGACGGGCCTGCGCAATTGGGACTTCACCGAGGTGCGCGGCGGTCTGCAAGCCGGTGAGCGGGTGGTACTTTCCCTCGACCGCGAAGGGGTGAAGGACGGTGCCAGGGCGAGGGTCGAAGACCAGACCCGATGATCGATCTCTGCGGCATCGAGCGCACCTTTCAGGTCGGCGGCCAGCTCGTGCACGCTCTGCGCCGGATCGATCTCCAGATCTCCGCCGGTGCCTACCTATCGGTGATGGGGCCCTCGGGCTCTGGTAAGACCACGCTCCTCAATGTCCTGGGTTTGCTTGATCGGCCCGATCGGGGTAGCTACCGATTTGGGGGCAGGGAAACTAC